>JADYZS010000001.1 GCA_020853075.1 Anaerolineae bacterium
CCAGCGGGGCGGCGCGCAAGTCCATGACGGAGCGGCGCGCTTCTTCCAGGTTGATACGGGCCATCTCCAATGCCTGATGCACCGCCTGGCGCGCCCGTTCGGTGGAGTTGCCGCGCGGGGAGGGTGTTTCGAGCAAGGCATCCGCCGTTTCCAGTTGCAGCGCAATCGCTGCCATGCCTTGCGCGAGCGTGTCATGAATCTCCCGCGCCAGGCGGTTGCGCTCCTCCACCGCGCCCAGTTCGGCGCTTTGGGCAAAGAGCCGCGCCCGTTCGGTGGCAATCCCCAGCAGGTCGCCGATGGTGTAGAGGAGGCGCAGGTCGTCGGGCGACAGTTTGCGCCCGTCGGCGATGGTGACGTTGAGGAGGCCCATCTTGTTGCCGTGGGCGTAGAGGGGGACGCTGGCATGGTAGCGCAGGCCGCCGCTGCCGCTGGCCGTCAGTTGGCTCAGGCGGCTGCACGTCACGACGTTGACATTGGCCGCGCCGTCCATGTCGCCCGCGCGGAAGGTGTTCAGACAGTAACACGTGCCTTCCATGCGGCGGGGTTCGTTGGCCAGGCCCGGCGGCAGGTTCTGCGCCGCGGCCAGGTACGCTTCGCAAGTATCCTCATGCAGCAGCCAGATCCAGCCCGTTTCCAGCCCGAAGAACGCGGCCACCTGTGCCAACGTCGTATGCAGCGCGCGGCTCAGGTCGACCTCGGCATTCAGCGCCTCGGCGATGGCGTTCAAGATAGACAGCTCGTGATTGCGCCGCTGCAACTGCTCGGTATCGGATGCGACCGTTGATTCCAACATCGCCACTTCCCTCCTACTCCCCTACCATTGCCCACAGCCTTCCGGCATTGTCCACATCTTGCACCGTCAGGTTTATTATCCCAGAGAGGCTACTTATTGTCAATCCTCTGTTGAAGCCAGGAGTGCAAACGCAACCCGGCGCAGCGCCCAGGCGAGATTTGACAAAGTTCATCATAATAATTACAATAGGTTTGTTATTCTGGGAAAAGGCAAATGAGATGCTGAATCCAGTGACCTGCATCTGTCGTCGGCGGGGGCAAGCGCGCCAGGCCGGCTGACCGATGTGCGTTGTCAACGCAAGATAACACACAGCCGACCGAGCGCCTTTGCCTCCGCGCAGATGGGGAACCGTCCGCGGGGTGGGGTTGCTGGCGTGTGTATGCGCCTGGGACACCTGCTCCCAGGTTTTTGTTTTCTATCGGGTGGCGTGGGGCTGTGGTGGGACAGAGGACAAGAGGGGTACGCGTGAAACGATTCGTCTGGTGCTCCTGTACGGGGCGGGAACAATCTCTCTCCCGTCTCGGCCTGGGGAGCCATTGAGCCGCTGAGACAGGCGGCAACGAGACGGGGCGGTTGTTCCCGCACGTGAGATAGAGGCGGTGGGCTGCCGGACATCCATAGTCCGGCGCGCCATCGCCTCTGCGTGCAAAGGACAAGCCGCCGCCGCATCGTTGCCACGCACCCGCACGCGCGTTGACCAGCGCCGGTCACGCGGCGTGGAGCGTCGTTTGGGCGAGTGTCCTTTGCGTGGGACGCTCGCCTTTTTTGTTGGCCACACACGACGTGGGCATGGGGTCTGTAGAGGAGAGTGGAATGACGGTCGAAAGAGCCGAAAGAACCATCGCCCCCAGACCGGCGCAGGAACTGAACTGGGATCTGGTCTGGAAGAAGAATTCCATCGAACGGCTGAAGAAAGAGAAATTCCCGCTGGACATCGTGGACGACCTGCCCGACCTGATCCGGCGGGGCTACGAGGAGATCGCGGAAGAAGACGTCGTCCGCTTCCAGTGGTACGGCCTCTACCACGACAAGCCGAAAATCGGCTACTTCATGATGCGCATCAAGATTCCGGGTGGCATCCTGACGCCGCCACAGTTGCGCACCATCGGCCAACTGTCGGTCAAGTACGGGCGCAACTTCGGCGAACTGTCCACCCGCCAGAACATCCAGTTGCATTGGATTCAACTGGCCCACCTGCCCGACATCCTGAAGACGCTGGAAGGCGTCGGGCTGACGCTGAAGGGCGGCTGCGGCGACACGGTGCGCAACATCACCGGCTCGCCGCTGGCGGGGCTGGATCCCAACGAACTGTTCGACGTGCGTCCGGTGGTGCAGGAGGCGGCCCGCTTCTTCTACGGCAACCGGGAATACTCCAACCTGCCGCGCAAGCACAAGATCACCATCTCCGCCGCGCCCGACCAGGGCAACGCGCCGGAGATCAACTGCATCGCGCTGGTGGGGGCGATCAAGGATGGGCGCGAGGGGTTCGGCGTCCGCATCGGCGGTGGCCTCTCCACCGTGCCCCGCCTCTCGGATGACCTGGGCGTCTTCGTGGAAAAGGCCGACGCGCTCCCCGTCCTGCGGGCGATCATTGACGTGTGGAAAGAAGACCTGACCTATCGCCTGTCGCGGGTGAAGGCGCGGCTCAAGTTCATGGTCAAGGACATCGGCCCGGAAGCCTACCGCCAGCGGGTGGAGGCGAAGTTGGGCCGCCGGTTGGAAGACTTCGCTGTCCCGCCCGCGGTGGGCGAGACGGAAACCGTGGGCGTCCACCCGCAGAAGCAGAAGAACCGCCACTACATCGGCTTCCCCGTCTTTGCCGGACTGATGAGCGGCGA
>JADYZS010000002.1 GCA_020853075.1 Anaerolineae bacterium
ATTCCTGTTCAGCCGCGAGGCCATGCGCTGCACCGAGGCGACCCCTGGTATGGTATAAGAAGTATATCGTCGCTCTGGTGGACTACCTGACCAGCCGCATGGCAATCTCTGCCCATTCCCAGAGCCGCTGCGGCTGGTAGCGGACCGTGCTGATGTCCTTGAGGATGATCTCCAGCGGACAGCCGTAACGCGCGCACGCCTCTAAAGTAACCCGCAGGTCGCGCTCCATGATGGCCGGTTGCCACGCGTCGTACGCGAAAGGCGCCGGGTTGGGTTTGCGGGAGAAAACGAAGTCAGACCCGATGCGCTCGGCCCCCTTCTCTACATCTACCCACGGGCTCATGGATATCTTTCTCACGTGGGGGATCTTCCTGATGATGTTGATCTTGGTATGCAACGGCTCGCAGCACCCGTAATAGACAAGGCCGAACCGCTCGTACCACTTAACAGCGTAAGCGATCTCAAACTCGTCGTACATGGCCGGGGAGACAGATGAGAAGATCTGGGCCATGCCGTAGGTCCAGATGTCCTTAGCCCGGGGCCGTCGTGGATCGTACCCAGGGGCGGGGAGTTCGTCCGTGTATGCTCCGGTGCAGTGGACCCTACCGTGGCCGTAACCCAGCAAGCCTTTCTCCTCAAGATCATCAAGCCTGGCGAGGTAGGCGTCGGTGAGCCGAGACATGATCCGGTGCATAAATGCGGGCCGGTCGGCCAGATCAAGGAGTACGGCCTGCGCTCCGCGCCACGTAACGATGATGTCCCAGGCCGCGAACCAGGGCATCAGCCCCTGCATGCGCACGGCGAGGATCCCGTCAAAGAGTTCACGTGCCTTCTCTTCTGTCTCAGCAGTTGCCCGTTCGTCAAGATAGATACCTTGATAGCGGATCTTCTGGATGTCCTCTTCGGTTCGCAGTTGATCTTCGTAGAAGTGACCCACTATGTCGTTTCTCGGGTCGCTTATCGCGATCCGTTCTACCTCCTGAATCCCGTAGCCGCCACCGCAGATGGTCTTCGGTACGTCAATCACTGGCTCCACTACCATGTCGGCCCGCATGTGTTGCCAGGCGTAGAGGGTCCTGCGCAACGTCGTTTCTATGCCGCGACAGAAGGGGGCCTCTGATTGGGGCGTGAGTTCGTCGCTAACCTCCATCTCGTGCCAGGGGATCTGGTCAATCATGACCATCGGGCGGACGGGCTTCAGCCCATTGAGCGACTTCCAGAGAGAGAGCGTCTCCTGCTGCACGGGCAGCGCCGCGATCTCGGCGACCTGCCAGGCCAGTCCCCTCAAGATATCCTTGTCATGCTGGGTCACTGACATATATTCCTCCGCCGTCGTATTCGCTGCCGGGTAGGAGTAGTCCGCCGGGTTGAACGAGCCCTCTGAGATGTAGGGTGATGCTCTGATATACTTACCACAACTCTTGCCGGGTGTCAACAGGGTTGCTTCCTGCGCATCCCAGAATGGGGGCGAGTTTCTGAGGCAGCTGCTCCAGTTCTGCCCCGAAATTGGATACACTACCACACAAACCCAAGCCTTTCTTGCCAAAATAGGCGGGTAGCCGTATAATCCAGCCTATGGCTGGATAATCCAACAGGCAACACAGCGGAGTGCTGGCCGACCCGGCTGTTCTGGGGTCGGCCCCTCTGTGGGCATCTCTGGTATCTGCCGTATTCTAGCAGGCCCCAGGCGGCAGGGGCGACTCTCAAGGAGGACCGTTTTCAATGGCAAAGAAGTGGGTTTATCTGTTCAGCGAAGGTAATAAAGACATGCGTGATCTGCTGGGTGGCAAAGGCGCGGGCGTGGCCGAGATGACGCGGGCCGGCCTGCCGGTGCCCCCTGGCTTCACCATCACGACTGAGGCTTGCAATGCCTTCTTCGCTGGCGGCGAGAAGTTCCCCGAAGGGACGTGGGATCAGGTGCTGGACGCGCTCAAGTGGGTGGAGCAGCAAACGGGCAAGAAGTTCGGCGACCCCAACAATCCCCTCCTCGTCTCTGTCCGCTCTGGCGCGAAATTCTCCATGCCGGGCATGATGGACACCGTCCTCAACATCGGCCTCAACCCGCAAACCTTGCAGGGGATTTCCCGCCTCACCGGGAACGAACGCTTCGCCTACGACGCTTACCGCCGTCTCATCCAGATGTTTGGGCGCATCGTCAAAGACATAGATGGCCGCAAGTTTGACCACATTCTGGAGGGTTACAAAGAGAAGACGGAAGGCAAGCAGGATACCGACCTGACAACCGATATGCTGAAGCAGGTCGTTAAAGACTACAAGGCCCTCTACAAGAAGGAATTGGGAGTTGAGTTTCCCGACGACCCGCTGGCCCAGCTTCGTCAAGCCATTGAAGCAGTCTTTGGCTCCTGGTTCGGCAAGCGGGCTGTGGATTACCGCAATTTCAACAAGATCCCCCACGACCTGGGCACGGCTGTCAACGTGCAAACCATGGTCTTCGGCAACATGGGCTTTGATTCCGGCACAGGGGTAGCCTTCACCCGCAACCCGGCCACAGGCGACAAGGCGCTCTACGGCGAATACCTGCAGAACGCCCAGGGCGAGGACGTAGTCGCGGGCATCCGCACCCCTAAGAAAATCGCTCAGCTCCAGGACGACATGCCCGTCGTCTATGGCCAGTTCGTCAAGGTCGCCAACCAGATGGAACGCCACTACCGCGAGATGCAGGATCTGGAATTCACCGTGGAAAAAGGCAAACTGTGGATGCTCCAGACCCGCACCGGCAAGCGCACCGCGCAGGCCGCCGTCAAGGTCGCGGTGGAGATGGTGAACGAAGGGCTTATCACCAAGCAGGAAGCGATCATGCGGGTGGAACCCGCGCAGATCAATCAACTCCTCCTCCCGCGCTTTGACCCCAAGGCTAAAGATGTGGCAGCGGGCGAGGGCAAGCTCCTTGCCAAAGGCTTGAATGCATCGCCCGGCGCAGCGGCAGGCAAGGCTATCTTTGATGCCGACACCGCCGAGACATTGGGCACGAACGGTGAGTCCGTCATTCTGGTGCGGCCTGAGACCAACCCCGACGACGTGCACGGGATGTTGGTGGCACGCGGCATCTTAACCCAGCACGGCGGCGCGACCTCTCACGCCGCGGTGGTAGCGCGCGGCCTCGGCAAGCCGTGCGTCTCCGGCACCGAAGCCATCCGCGTGGATACCGAGACTAAATCCTTCAGCGCCAACGGCTTGACCGTCAAAGAGGGAGACCTCATCTCTATTGACGGCACGACCGGCGAGGTGTTCCTGGGCGCCATCAAGACCATCGCGCCGAACTTCGCCGAAGAGAAGGATCTGCAAATCCTTCTAGGCTGGGCTAACGAAGCGAAGCGGTTAGGTGTGTGGGCCAACGCGGACTACCCGCGCGATGCGACGAACGCGCGCTTGTTTGGCGCAGAAGGAATCGGCCTCTGCCGTACGGAGCACATGTTCTTTGAGGAAGAACGGCTCCCCATTGTCCAGAAGATGATTCTGTCCGAATCCGAGGATGAGCGGGAAAAGTACCTGGCCCAGTTGCTCCCCTTCCAGCGGTCCGACTTTGAGGGTATCTTCCGCGTCATGGACGGGCTCCCCGTCATCATCCGCCTGATTGACCCGCCCCTGCACGAGTTCCTGCCCAAGTACGAGGACCTGTTAGTAGAGGTCACAAACCTGCGAGGGGCAACCTCTTTCAGTCGCGACGAACGACTGGTGAGCATCCTGGAAGAGAAAGAGAAGATGCTCAAGGCCGTGGGCGCGATGCGCGAGGCTAACCCCATGCTCGGCCTGCGGGGCATCCGTCTGGGCATTACCTTCCCCGGCATCACCAAGATGCAGGTGCGCGCCATCTTTGAGGCCGCCTGCAACGTAACCAAAGAGGGGAAATCGGTTCACCCCGAAGTGATGATCCCTCTCACCGGCCACATCAACGAACTCAAGGTGACACAAACCGCGCTGGAAGATGTGGCAAAGGCGGTCATGAAGGAAAAGGGCCTGGAGATACACTACAAGTTCGGCACGATGATTGAGGTGCCGCGCGCCGCCCTGACCGCGGGCGAGATCGCGCAGATGGCCCAGTTCTTCTCCTTCGGCACCAATGACCTGACGCAGATGACCTTCGGCTACTCGCGCGACGACGCCGAGGGGAAATTCCTGCTCCAATACGTGGAGAAGAAAATCTTGCCGGAGAACCCCTTCCAGGCCCTTGACCGCATCGGCGTGGGCCGCCTGGTCAAGATGGCGGTGGAAGAGGGGCGCAAGACCCGGCCCGACCTGGAAGTCGGCATCTGCGGCGAGCACGGTGGCGATCCCTCATCCATAGAGTTCTGCCATCAGGTGGGGCTCAACTACGTCTCCTGCTCGCCCTTCCGCGTGCCTATCGCACGGCTGGCTGCGGCGCAGGCCGCCTTGGGCCAGGTGACGCGGGATAAGTAGCCGGCAACTACCAAGGCCGTAACCGGGGGGCAGGGGACTCCTGCCCCCTATCTATTTATGGCGGTCTTCAAAGTGACGCTATTGACAATATGTGCAATCAGTGATAATATATGCAAGATATGACTGCGACTTCTTCGGGATTCAAGGGGCACTATCCATGACCAGAAACGATAGGAGCAGATATTATACCGTGCCAGAAGCGGCAGAGATGCTTGAGGTAAGCCCTTCTACCGTCTGGCGCTGGATTGAAGCGGGTAGGCTCCCTGCCCAGCGGGTAGGCCCCAAGAATATCCGTATCAGGAAGGAAGACTTGGCAGCGGTCATCACACCTGCGCGGACACAGAAGGTGTCTATGGAAGACAAAGAACGTGGTGATAACTGGGCTGATTATGATCCGGAGAAAGTCAGAGAAGCGATTACGGAGACAGCCGGCAGTTGGGCCGATCTTGATACCGATGCGCTCATTGCCAACCTCTATCGTGCTCGCGAAGAAGGCTCCAGGCCAGCGACCAGACCCTAATGCCATACATACTTGACGCCGATTGGGTCATCCAAGCCCTTGCCGGTCGTTCTAAGGCTGTCCAGACCCTCAAACTCCTGGCCCCCGATGGCATTGCCATCAGCTGGGTCACCGTAGGTGAGATCTACGAAGGAGCCTTGGGCTTCTCCCAGACCGAGATACGTATCGCCGCCTTCCGCCAATTTCTACATCCGTTTCGGGTGCTCAATCTGAACGATCCTATCATGGAACGCTTTGCCGGAATTCGCTCTCTACTCCGGCGTCGCGGCGAACTCATCTCCGATTTTGACATCCTGCTGGGCGCGACGGCTCTTCATCACGACCTAACGGTACTAACATACAACATCCGCCACTTGCAGCGTATTCCCGACCTCAAACTCTATCGTGAAAGTTGACCTTGGGTTCTCCCCACCTACGAGCGTATCTTGCCATTTTCCCGCTCAGATGCTAGAATCCATTCATGACCCCGCGCACATCTTTCAGGAGAAAATCACGGTGCGCATCCGCCCTGCTGAGTTAGCAGACCTCAACGCCTGCATCCTGTTAGATGGTTCCTACCAGACGGACTGTGTTTGGCAAATGGAGCAGCGGGAACAGGATGGTGAGATCAGCGTATCCTTCCGGCAGGTAACCTTGCCGCGCATGGTCACCGTGGCCTACCCGGCCGTGGATGCTGCTCTGGTTACCCATTGGCAACGAGGCGATTCTGTGCTGGTGGCAGAACTGGATAACGAAGTTTTGGGCTTCTGGGACATGAGC
>JADYZS010000003.1 GCA_020853075.1 Anaerolineae bacterium
GCGAAGCCGCGCGCTTCCTCCAACGCGAGGGTGATGGCCTGGGAAGCGCGGATGCGCATGACGGTGCGCTCCACGCCGTCGCCATTCTGCAACTCTTTCTCCAGGAAGGTTGCCGCCTCAGGATGAGATTGTAGATAATAAAAGACGGGGAGCGTCAACGTGCCTTGCCGCAGGTCGTTTCCCACAGGCTTGCCCAGCGCGGCATTGTCGCCGGTGAAGTCCAGGACATCGTCCATGATCTGGAAGGCCATGCCCAGGTGGTAGCCGTAGTTCTTGAGGGTCTGGATGTGCGGCTCCGGCGCGCCGCTCAGGATCGCGCCCGATTGGCAGGCCGCAGAGAAGAGGGACGCCGTCTTAGCAAAGATACGCTGGTAATATTCTTCGCGCGGTTGCTTCCAGTTGCGCGAGGCAAAGAACTGGCGTATTTCGCCGCCCGCGATAGTCCTGATCGTCTGGGCAAAGATGCGCATGAGGCGCACGTTCGCGGCATCGGCGGCGAAACTGGCCGCGCGGGCAAAGAGGTAATCGCCTGCCAGAACCGTCGTGCCCTGGCCCCATGAGGCGTTCAGTGTCGGCATACCGCGGCGCAGGAGCGAGTTGTCAATCACGTCATCATGCACCAGCGTCGCGGTGTGCAGCATCTCCACGCCAGCGGCCAGTGCAATGAGGGACTCCAACGGGCAAGGATGGAAGCGGGCCGCGAGGATGGTGACGGCAGGGCGCAGCCGTTTGCCGCCGCTGTCCAATATCTTGAGAAATGCCTCGGCCAACGGCGCGAACTCCACGTCGCTCATGTCGCGCATCTTCGCTTCCACCAAAGCCAATTCATCACGCACCAGTTCCAGGGCGGGCAGCTCTACGTGGCCGTGCCTGAGGGACACAGGGCGGCCAATCGTCTCAATCGCGCCAATAGCAGGCATGATAGTTTCGCTTTTCATTTGATACGAAAGAGCCGTCGGGCGTTGGTCGTTGTCTGGCGGGCAATCTCTGCCAGGGGCAAGCCGTGTAAGGCCGCCAACGTCTCGGCTACTAAAGTGACGCGCGCGGGCTCGTTGCGCTGGCCGCGGTAGGGATGGGGCGAGAGGTAAGGCGCATCGGTTTCTACAACCAGATGTATCAACGGTAACTCTCGCGCCAGCCCTTGCAACCGCCGGGCATTCTGGAAAGTCAGCGGCCCTCCTATGGCTACCATGAACCCCCAACGAAACCCGGCCTCTGCCAACTCTCGGTCGCCGGAGAAGGCGTGCAACACCCCGGCAGGCCATCCCCCTTTGCTCCCTCGCGCGTTACTCCACTCCTCCAATATCCGCGCCACGTCTGCGTGGGCGTCCCGGTCATGGATGATGACCGGCTTATCCAATTCCGCGGCCAGGTCTAATTGGAGGCGGAAGGCCTCCTCCTGGGCAGCGCGGGGTGATAGGTCACGATAGTAATCAAGACCGATTTCGCCGATGGCAACTACTTTAGGACTCTGAGCCAGCGCCCGCAGTTCGGTCAGGGCGGCGGCATCCAGGCTCAAGGCGTTGTGAGGATGGATACCTACCGCGGCGTAAACGTCTGGATAGTTACCTGCCAGGGACACGGCCCGGCGGCTGCTCTCCATGTCTGAGCCGGGGTTGACGATGAACTCAATGCCGGCTCCCCGCGCCCGCTCTAACGTCACCTCTCTATCCGCGTCAAAGTGCGGAAAGTCCAGGTGGCAATGGGTGTCAACCAGCATCCGTTTTCAATCCCGCGATACGCAGCCCGTCATCCAGGATAGGCTTGACCCGTTCTTTATGTGTCGTCTCCGTATAGACCCGGATGAGAGGCTCCGTGCCGGAGAAACGAATCAGCATCCATCCACCATCATCCAACAAATACTTGAAACCGTCAGTAGTATCAATTCCCTTGACCGCCAATCCGCCGATGCGTTCTGGCCGCGCCGCGCTCACCCGGCGGAAGTAGGCTTCGCGTTGGGCAGCAGGGAGCGCGGCATCCACGCGGTCGTAATAATGCGCCCCCACTTTGCTATACAGGTACTCAATCAGTTGCGTCGGCGTCTTGCCGGTCTTGACCATGAAATCCAGGATGTAGAGGCCGGCCAGGATGCCATCCCGCTCCGGCACGTGGCCGCGGAAAGCGTAGCCGCCGCTCTCCTCGCCACCGATCATCGCATTTGTCTCCAGCATCTTGGGGGCGACGTATTTGAAGCCGACGCCCGTCTGATAGACGGGAACGCCGTATAACTGCCCCAATTTATCCAGCATGGCCGTAGTAGAGAGGGTCTTCACGATAGGGCCACGTTCGCCCCGCACCTCCAAGAGATAGAGGGCGAGAAGCGCGTACACCTGCAACTGGTTGACGAAGTTGCCTTCTTCGTCGCCCACACCCAGGCGGTCGGCGTCGCCGTCGGTGATGATGCCGACGTTGGCTTTTGTCTCCACCACCCGCCGCAGGCAGGGGTCCACGTTGGGCGGGATCGGCTCAGGCCGCTTCATTTCGGGGAATATGGGGTTGCGCTGGTGGTGAATTTCAATCACCTTCGTCTTGCCCCCGCTCAGCAAATGCGGGAACCAGCCTGCGCCGTTGCCCCACATGGCGTCGGCCACGATGGTGAGGCCCGCCTGGCGGATCGGCTCTACGTCAATCAGGTCTTTCAGATGGGCCAGGTAGGCAGGCGCGGCATCAAAACGGACCACCAGCCCTTTTGCTTCCGCATCGGCCAGCGACATTCGCTTCACCGCCTCTGCAGGCGGGATGCGCGCTTCAATTTCCTTCAGGCCCTCAGGATCTATCGCGCCGCCGTGCTCGTCGCGCACTTTGAAGCCGTTGTCCGACGGGGGATTATGGCTGGCGGTGATGTTCACCGCGCCCGCGGCCTTCCGCTCCACCACCGCGTAGGCAATCACAGGGGTCGGCGTCGCGCCCGCAGTCAGATAGGCGCGGATGCCGTTGGCGGCCAGCACCTCGGCCACCGCTGCGGCGAAGTCCTCTGAGGCAAAGCGTTTGTCATAGCCGACGACTACACCGCCGTCGTTCTTGCCCTTTTCCAGAAGGTAAGAGGAAAAGCCCTGCGCGCAGCGACGCACGTTGGGGAAGGTGTAGTCCTCGGCGATGCGCCCGCGCCAGCCGTCGGTACCGAATTTGATGTCAGCCATATAAATCCCTAGATCTCCCCTAATACCTTACGAACCAAGTCTATCACACGTTGCGCCAATTGCAGCGCCAGGTCGGCATCGGCTGCCGTATACACTTCGGCGGGTATACTCTCGGGAAGGCCGTTGGGATAGCGGGTCGGAATGTAGAATGTATCCAATCGGCCACATTCATGGGCGAGATTCGCAAAGCGTGGGTCTTTTGTACCACATGCTTCTGCTAACCGGAAGACAGAATGCCCCAGTACGATTTGCTCGCCTTGTGCATACCGACAGGCTTTGAGGGCCTTCTCGGCCGCTTGCTGCGCGTGGAAGCAGGCGGCGAAATAAAAGCCACCCCGCGCAGTATGGCGGGCCGCGTCCAGGTCATGGACGGCTTGCCGGAACCAGCGGTCAGCCTCCACCTGGGCTTTGCTCATAGAGGAGTCTTCCCTCCCGGTGCGCTAAGGTTATCAGAGAATTGCCCTCTGCTAACATGCGACGATATTCTTCGGGTGTATAGACCAACAGATCCACGTCAACCCCCAGCCCTAACGAGGCTTCGGCCAGGCGTTGGTATGCGTCTCCTAGGCGTTGCAGAAAGGGGACTTTAGTCCGCCGGACAATGATGATATCCAGATCGCTGTACGCACCGGCATCTCCTCGCGCCCTGGAACCAAACAGTAGGATGCTGTCCACATCCGGTTGGGCCAGCGTGGAGACCAGACGTTGCTCCCAATCTTCTGGTAATCTCTCCTGATTCATCTTGTGTTCAACCTGTGATTCCCCGGCTGTCGCAACGCCTGCAAGTCCGCGTCCACCATCATGCGCACCAACTGCCCGAAGGTGACGGTGGGCTCCCAGCCCAAGACGCGGCCCGCCTTCGTCGCGTCGCCCACCAAATGATCCACCTCCGCCGGACGCAGGAAGGCGGGGTCCACCACGACGTATCTCTCCCAATCTAACCCCAGATAGCCAAAGGCCTCTTGACATAAGTCGCGCACGGAGTGGGTTTCGCCCGTGGCGACGACGTAGTCGTCGGGCTTAGGCTGTTGCAGCATCAGCCACATGGCGCGCACGTAGTCGCCCGCGTAGCCCCAATCGCGGCGCGCGTCCAGGTTGCCCAAGGGGAGGCGGTCGGCCAGACCTAACTTGATGCGCGCCACTCCATGGGTGACCTTGTGGGTCACGAACTCCAAGCCACGGCGGCTGGATTCGTGGTTGAAAAGTATCCCAGAGCAAGCGAAGAGGTTGTAACTCTCCCGATAGTTGACCGTGATCCAGTGACCATAGACCTTCGCCACGCCATAAGGGCTGCGCGGGTAGAAGGGCGTCAATTCATTTTGTGGAACTTCCTGGACTTTACCAAACATCTCGCTGCTGGACGCCTGATAGAAGCGGATCTCCGGGTCCACGATGCGGACCGCTTCCAGCATCCGCGTCACGCCCAGAGCCGTGAATTCTCCCGTCAGCACCGGTTGCTTCCACGAGGTGGGGACAAAAGATTGCGCGGCGAGGTTATAGACCTCCTGCGGCCTGTGCTCCCGCAGAATATCCACCAGCGACATCTGATCCAACAGGTCGCCCTGCGCCAGCACGATCTTGTCCTGGATGTGGCGGATGCGGTCAAAGTTGACGGTGCTGGAACGGCGCACCATGCCGATCACTTGATAGCCTTGTTCCAGCAGGAACTCGGCCAGATACGAGCCGTCTTGTCCGGTGATGCCAGTGATGAGTGCTTTCTTTGTCATCATCTACTCCGCACGCGCGGGAAGAGGGTTCGCCGCCTCCTGCCGCACGCGTGTTCGCCAGTCGTCAAGAATGTCGCGCAAAGTCTGGGTGAAAGGGATCGTTGCCTGCCAGCCTGTGCGCAGGCGGAACTTATGGCAATCGCTGACGATCATCGGCACGTCCACTCTGCGTTTGCGCGCCGCATCTTCCCGCACCTCAATACGCAAGCCAGTGAGATCAATGAAATGCTGCAAGAGTTCGCGCACCGTATGAGCCCGCTCCGAACCGAGGTTATAGACCTGACCCGGCTCGCCCTCTACCACAGCCAGATAGTATGCCCGCACAATATCGCGTACGTCGGTGAAATCTCGCGCCACGTCCAGGTTCCCTACGGCGACTACCGGAGAAAGCAGGCCCGCCTCGGCCTGAGCGACCTGGTGGGCGAAATCGGCGGCGACAAAGCCGAGACGCTGGCGCGGCCCGATGTGGTTGAAGGGCCGCATCAGGAGAACGTACAATCCGCGGCTGAGATGGTATTGCAGGCCGAGCATCTCCTGGGCGACCTTGCTCACCGCATAGGGTGTGAGAGGCCGTAGAGGGGTCGTCTCGGATACAGGCAAGTCCTGGGGCCGTACGAGCCCATATTCCTCGCTGGAGCCGACGATAAGGATGCGGCAGGTATTCCGCAACAGGGCTGCCGCCTCCAAGATGTTCAATTGGCCTCGCAGGTTGGTTTCCAGCGTTCCCCAGGGATCCTGGCGTGAGAGAGCCGGAAGCGATTGGGCCGCCAGGTGGAAGATAACGTCCGGCTGCGTTTCCTCCACCACTGCGCGCGCCGCTTCAGGACGGGTCAGATCGGCAGGGTAGAGGGTCACACGCTCGCGCAGGTGGGCGATGGGCGTGGCATCTCCAAAGAGAGTGCCGGCTATCTGCCAATCGGTATGGGAGAGCAGATAGTCGGCCAGGTGACTACCGACGAAACCGGAGATGCCAGTGATGAGGGCCTGCATGCGCCTTTACTCCTCCTTGTAGCCGCGAAACACCATCCTGCTACACAACGGATTGGTATTATAAATGAGGTTTCGCGACTTCGCAAGAAAAGGCACAAACCTGGCAAGTCCAGTCAATTGCCTTCCCGTGGCCCCTCGCTCATCGAGGTAGGGAAATTGAAATCAGGGGAATATCCGGCGCAGGTTACTTTCCAAGAGAGGGCCGTTCATCGCGCCGACGACGACCGCGCGCACGATACCCTCGCGGTCCACGAAGAAACTGGTGGGAAGCGCGCGCACGCCGTAGAGGTCGCTGGCCTCGCCTCTATTGTCTAGCACGATGGGGAAGGTAAGGCCGAGCCTCTGGGCGAAAGCCGTGGCGGTTGCCCCCGTTTCGCCCTGGTTCACCGCCAGGATGGTGAATCCCTGGTCTTTACGCTGGTTGTAGGCTGCCTGGAACTCCGGCATCTCCGAGCGGCAGGGACCGCACCACGAAGCCCAGAAGTTGATAAGCACCGCCTGGCCGCGCAGATCGCGCAGGCGTAACATCTCACCTGCGGGCGTGGTGAGGACGAAATCGGGCGCGGGATGGCCTACCGTCGGCGCGGGAGGGATGCTCTGGCTGCCGCTCACGCCCTCCGGCACACGCGAGACCCAAACCCACGCCAGGCCCACGACCAGGGCGACGACGAAGGCGGTGCGCCAGGGCATCGTATCGGGCTGCGTTGCGGAAGTGAGAGCCATGATCACGATTATACCACAGAGACACGGAGCACACAGAGAGAATTTCCTGGTTCTATCTCCGTGTCCTCTGTGCCTCCGCGGTTTGTTCTTTCAACCCCGCGCGGGTTGGGCGCTGGACGTGGCCGGCGCCGCCGTGGGTGACGTGGCGCGCAGGAAACCGAGGAACATGAGCACCGCGCCTAACAGTTCGCTGAGGTAGAGCCAGTCCACGCCGCCGAGGGCCAGGAAAGTCCCCC
>JADYZS010000004.1 GCA_020853075.1 Anaerolineae bacterium
CGGCAGTATTTTTATAGTTCGGGTTGCTGGCGCGAATCTCGGCCAGTTTCGCCGCCGCGGTCTCCCAGTCTTCCTTCGCCATGGCGTCAAGGGCTTCCTGGTATCGTTGCCCCAACCTCTCGTACTCTTCGGCCTGCCGCAGCCCGGCCTGGGCCTGCGGGTCTCCGGGGAGGAGGGTTAATACCTCCTGGAAAGCATTCCGCGCGCCCTCGTAGTCCTCCACGGCCAGCCGCGATTGGCCCAGGCTCAAGAGTTCCCGTACACGAGCCTGGTTCTCTCCGCCGGTTAAATTTGGCAGGAGCCCACCGCCCGCCAACGTCACCACCAAAAGGCCGATGCCAACGAGGGCCAGGAGAACGAGGGCGATGCGTGCCAGCGGCCGCGACCGGGGCCGCTCGGCAGGCGGAGCAGGCTGTTCCCTGGCTGCCCCTTGCGGGCCGATGGCTTCCAGTTGGATGAACCAACGCACCTCGTCCAAGAGCGCGTCCAGCGCGGGGCGCGCCGGCTCCAATTCTTTGAGGCGCGTGAAGTATTCCAAGGCCGCCGCCCACTCGCGGCGCTGGTAGTGGCTCATGCCCTGCCGGTAGAGGGCCTCGGCCTCGGCCAGGGAAGCGGAGGGTGTGGGAGTCACGTCTAGCGGCATGGTCACGGGCTGGGGCCCTCTCTCGCCAGGAGCGTCGGCTGGCTTCCCCGGCGCAGGCAGTGATTTCCCATCGCTATCGGCGGGCGCGGGCGATACAGACCCTTCCCCACGCGGCAGACCATCGTTTTCTGGCATGAGCGACGATTCACTTCCCTAGCGAGCCCTATCGCGCGCGTCCGGCGCGGGCGAGAGGGACTGGTGAGCACCCCTGCGGGCGGCAAGGACCAGCGGCACGAAATGGCGCGCCGCCGGCCAGTTGAGCACCTGGACGTTATCCAGATAGGTGTAGGTGTTGAAACGGTTATCCTCGCGGTTCCAGTTAGCGAACTCCAGGATGATGCTGCGTCCGGCATAGGGTCTCAGATCTATCATGACCCTCCGCCAGCCGGTATCGTAGAGGGTGCCATACGTCTGCGTCGGATTGCCGTCGCGCAGCACCAGCGTAGCCGTCGCCGCCTGGGAATCGCGGATCGTGACGTCAAAGGTGTCGTAGTATTTCTGGTAGGTGTTGCTGTACATCACGTCGTAGGTCAGCATGCGATACCAGAAGGAAAGCCGCGGCTGCGATACGTCGGCCAGGGCGGGCACGTTGATGGTTTGCGAGATGATGGCCGCGCCTACCGGCACATTCCCCGGCAACTCTATGCTGGGGCCATATTCCGGGCCGCCCAGCCGCGCCGCCAGGGTAGAGCCGCCCTCCGGCCCGTCGGTAATCGGCACGACGGAGCGCACCAGGATACCCCCCGTGTTCCAGTTGGCGAAGTTCCCTGTGCCAAAGTCGCCGTTGGCGACGGCCTGCACCGTGGTGCGGACGAAGGGCCCCGCCGCTGGATATGCGCTTTGGTGCCCGGCCAGGTCGCGCACGCGCGCGCGGAAATAATAGGTATGGCCGCGCTGGCCCAGGAATACCGCGTTGTCGGCCAGTATCGCCGTTTGCCAGTTCGTCCAGGGCCCCCCGGCGCCGTCCCGCACCTGCACGTCGTAACTTGCCAGGCCGGAGCCCGGTTCCGGATCCAAACCGGCCCACCTCACCTGGAAATTCGGGAAGGGCTGTTCCGAGGCCAGGGGCAGGATTGTCACAGAGGGCGGGCGGCGATCTACCCGCAGCGGCGCGTGCTGCACGCTCTCACCGTTCCCCGCAGCATCCACACTGAAGAAGGAGCCCTCGTGCGGCCCTTCGCCGGTCACGGTGAAACTGATGCCTGTGGACCACTGGCCGCCATCCAATTGCCACCAGGTTGTTGCCACACCCGACGTCGCATCCGTCACGCTCAGCGTAACGGTGAGGGACGAGACGTACCAACCGTTAGTTCCCGCCGAGCCGGTCACGGTTAACGTGGTCGTCGGCGGGGTGGAATCATACCAGAAGGCGCGCTGCACGGTGATGCGCCGGTTGGCATCGGCGTTGCCCGCGTTGTCTCGCAGCCAGATGTGAAAATCGTGACGCCCATCGCCGGAGACGGTGATGCCGGTGATGACCCCCGTGCTCGTGATGAAAGTGCCGTCGCGAGGGCCGGTGGGCGGTGCGCCCAACTTGTAGTACGCGCCCGCGATGCCCGACGTATCTAGCGGGTTCTCCCAGGTGGCGTAGAAGTTGTTGAAACGAACCCAGCCGGTTGGCCCTGTAATCACTTGCACAGGGAGAGACGGGGCCTCCGCATCTATGCGGACCGTAGCCGTGTGCGTGATCTCTACGTTGCCCGCGACATCTTCTGCCAGGTATTCTACTGTATGCTTGCCCGATGTGGCAAGGAGGGCGCTGGTGGCCGTGATCCAGCCCCCGCCGTTGACGGCGAAGCGGATCGCGCGCATGCCGGAGAGGGTATCGGTGCTGGTGAGGGTGAAAGTGACCGCCGAGGTGAACCAGTTGTTCTCGCCCGCCGTTCCCTGGAGGGCGATAGCTGTCGCTGGCGGTGTGGCGTCGTAGCGCAGAGGTGGGCCGACGTTGCGGAAGAGGTGATCCACGTTGCCCGCCCGATCCTTGAGCCAGAGGTAGATGGGATGCGTCCCTTCTGTGGTTACGGTGATGCCGGAGATGGAGTTCAAGGCGGTAACGAAGACGCCATCGGTAGGCGAAGTCGGCTCCGTGTCTAATTTATAGTACACGCCCGCGATGCCCGACAGGTCTGACGGATTGGCCCATTGGAGGCTGAATTGGTTGGTAGGAGTCCAGGTGCTAGGGGTGAGGACGATGGCAACCGGCGCGCCGGGCGGCTGAGCGTCTATCTTGACTTCCAGCGGATAGGCCGACTCTACATTATTGATGAGGTCCACCGAATAGAATTCCACGCTGTGCACCCCATCGGAGGCGATGGCAAAGGTTGTGCCGGTGAGCCACGCGCCGCTGTCCACCCGGTACAAGGTTCTGGCGACGCCGGAGCCCGCGTCGGTGGGCACGAGCGTCACCGTGACCGCCGAACGGAACCAGCCCTCGTCGCCCATGGCCCCATCCAGGATGTAGGCGGTCAGCGGCGGGGTACGGTCCACCTTGAACGAGACCGGGCGAATCGTCTCCCCGTTCCCCGCGCGGTCCACGCTGTAGTAGTCCAGCGTGTGCTGGCCTTCGGCGGACAGGACGTGCTGCGTGCCTGTGAGCCAGGCGCCGCCATCCAGCCGGAAATAAGTAACGTCGGGGCCGGAACCGGCATCGGTCACGACGAAGGTGATGGTGACCGATTGGGTGTACCAGCCGTCGGGGCCGGGCGTGCTCCCGATTTGCAGAGTCGTGGTGGGCGGCTGCGTATCAATGGGAATAGAGGCGGTGCGCGTCATCTCCCGATTGCCCGCGATGTCGGTGCTGTAGTAGTCCAGCGCGTGGGGGCCATCCCCTGTCACGACGAATTGGGTCGGCGTCAGCCACGCGCCGCCATCCAGCCGGTGCACCGTTGTCGCCACGCCCGAGGCCGCGTCGCTGGACGACAGCGTGACCGTGACTGGCCCGCGATACCACCCGGCGGGGCTGGAAGGCCCCTGCGCGCTGAAGGCCGTGTCGGGCGGCGTGGCGTCGTACCAGAAGGCATCTACGTCCACGTTGCGGTTACGATGATCGGCGTTGCCTGCGCCATCCACCAACCAGACGAAGATGGTGAACTTACCGTCGCCCGGCACGGCGACATTGGTGATGGTGTTCGTCGTGGAGACAAACGTGCCGTCGGTGGGCGAGGTGGGGCCGGTGGGGCCTAGTTTGTAGTAGGCCCCGGCAAGGCCGGAGAAATCGCCAGGGCTCGTCCAGGTTTCGGTGAAGGCGTTGCGGTTCGTCCAGCCATCGGGCAGGCTGACCAGGCCGATGGGCGCGCCGGGCGCTTGCGTATCTATGCGCACCGTCGTCGTGCGGGTCACCTCGCGGTTGCCGGCCACGTCGGTAGAGTAGAAATCCAGCGTATAGATGCCGTCATCGCTGAGAGAGAAGGTCGTCCCGGAGAGCCACGCACCGCTGTTGATGCGGTAGGTGGTATTCAGGGGGCCCGAGAGGGCGTCCGTGACGGCGAGCGTGACGGTGACCGGCGAGCGGTGCCAGCCGCTGAACCCTACCGTCCCGCTGAGGACTGCGCTCGTCGTGGGCGCCGTGCGGTCTATCGGTATATTTACGGTACGGGTCGTTTCCACATTGCCTGCCACGTCGCGGCTGTAATAGTCCACGACGCGCGTGCCGCTTACGCCCAGGACAGGTTGTGTCCCACTGACCCAGCCACCGCCGTCAATGCGGTAGAAGGTCGCGGCGGGGCCGGAGGTCGCATCGCTGACCGTGAGGCTGACGGTGACGCTGCTGGTGTACCAGCCGCCACCGCCCATAGACCCCTGCAAGGTGTGGGCGGTGGCGGGCGGCGTGACGTCTAGACGGACGTTGGTGGTGCGGGTCGTCTCGCGGTTGCCTGCGATGTCGGTGCTGTAATAGCCCAGCGTATGTTGGCCCTCGCTGGCGATGACGGTCTGCGTGCCGGTGAGCCAGGTGCCGCTGTCCAGCCGATAGCGGGTGGCCGCCGGGCCGGAGGAGAGGTCGGTGACGCTGAAGGTCGCGGTCACGCTGGCGGTGTACCAGCCACCGCCGCCCAGGGGGTCGTTGAGAGCGACCGTCGTCGTGGGGGGCGTGGGGTCATACCAGAAGGCGTCCAATTCCACGTTGCGGTTCTGGTGGTTCACGTTGCCCGCCGCGTCCACCAGCCAAAGGAAGACGTTGAACCGCCCCTCCCCCGGCACGGCGATATTGGTGATGGTGTTCGTCGTGGCGACGAACGTGCCGTCGGTGGGCGAGGTGGGCCCGCTGGGGCCAAGTTTGTAATAGGCTCCCACGATGCCGGAGAGGTCTGCCGGGTTGCTCCACGTTTCGGTGAAGACATTCTGATTCGTCCAGCCGTCGGGCAGGCTGATGAGGCCGCTGGGCGCGCCGGGCGCGGTGCGATCCACGAAGAGCGAGACGGCACCGCGCTGGTTGTGATCCACGTTTCCCACCCCATCTTCCAGCCAGACGTAGAGGAAATGGGTGGTGTCGCCTGCGGGCGCGATGCCTGTGATGATATTGCTGGTGACGACGCGCGTGCCGTCGGTGGGCGAGGTGGGGAGGAAGTCCAGTTTATAGTAGGCTGCGGCGATGCCCGACGCATCGGCGGGCGCAGTCCAGGTGACGGTGAAGGTCGCGCTGTTGCTCCAGCCGGAAGGTTGCGCGGCCAGGCCGATGGGCGGCGGGGGCGCGAGGGAGTCAATGACGAAACTGATGCCCGCGCCCGGCGTCTCCACGTGATTCGCGGCATCGCGGGCGCGGTTGCGTATTACGTAGGTGCGGCCATTGGCCCAGGAGGGAAGGCCGCTGCTCAGCGTCCAGTTGGCTGTGCCCGTCGCGTCCAGCCACGCCTCACTCGCTCCCCACGCCGTGCCGTTCCAGTAGAGGCTCGTCGTCGTATCCCGTACGCTGGCGGAAACCGCGACGACGCCGGAGG
Source organism: Anaerolineae bacterium (assembly GCA_020853075.1). Classification (GTDB taxonomy): domain Bacteria; phylum Chloroflexota; class Anaerolineae; order JADYZS01; family JADYZS01; genus JADYZS01. The sequence continues at coordinate 5,578 of JADYZS010000004.1, forward strand.
TCGCATCGCCGGCTGTGCCCGCGAGGCTGGAAACGGTGCGGTAGATCTGGTTGTGAACCGGAGACGTAACCGTGGAGGTGGGCGGCACGGTGTCCACGGTAACCGTGTAGGGCTGGCTCGTGAGGGTGATGGCAAGCGAGTTGAGTATCTGGAATTGCAGGAGATTATTTGTGGCCGAATCGGGGAGAGAGAGGCCGGTTACGGTGAGGTATTGGGTGGTGCTGACCGCGCCGGTCACAGTAAGGCCCACGGTGTTCCAACTGCCCCAGAAGTTGCCGCCGTCGGTAGAGGTGCGGTAGGCGGCGGTGAGCGGGTCAAGCCCGGCAGGGTCGCCCACGCTGACAGAGGAGGTCAACGGCACGGTGAGCACCCAACCCTGCGGCTGGAAATCGCTCCAGGTCTCGTGGGGTGCCAGAGGTGCGGCAGGCTGCGAGTCCTTCTTTTGAGCGTTGATGGGCAAGGCTCCCGGCAACAGGCCCAGGATGAGTGCCAGGGCGATGAACCATAAGAGCGCGCCTGGGAATTGTCGTGTATGGCTTCGGATCATTGTAGTCTAGCCCCTTGCCGCCTGTGCCAGGTGGGCGTCACGGGATTGAACAGCAAGCACGAGGCCCTGTGCTGTGGCCCCTTCTGAAACAGCACAGGGGGACTGGCCCAGCCCCCCCTTGCGCGCGTTGTATTCGGATGAAGATAGAGGAGCCTATTCGGTCTCAAACTTGTATCCGATCCCGCGCACGGTGAGCAATCGGCGTGGATGTTCGGGGTCCGGTTCCAGTTTGGTGCGCAGGCGGCGTACATAGACGGCTATCTGGTTGCCGTATCCCTCGTATTCGTAGC
>JADYZS010000005.1 GCA_020853075.1 Anaerolineae bacterium
GGATGATCCCGGCCATCATGCACAGTTCCAACTTCTGGCTGCGCAATACCTTGTACATCAGGTCGGTCCCGATGTTGCCGGGACCGATGATGGCTACCTTCAATCGCCTTTGCACGGATGCTCTCCTAAACGCCATACCTCAGAAGACGATAGAGCATTTCGTCTGCCAGGGTATTATAGGCTATCATGGCGGGGACGACAACCGACAAACCTAAACCCCAAAGGTTTGCCACGCCTTTGGGGTTTAGGTGTATCGTTACGCCAGATCGTCTTAGCGCGTAACCTTCTTGTACTCCAATAGGAGTGACCCTGGTCGCTCTGAGATTTCAATCTTATAATGCTCCAAGTCAGTCCCCTGCACCCTCACCGGCTTTGCAGGCTTATAGTCGTAGGCAAGCGTGACCTCGTAGGTTGCTTGCGGATCAATGTCGTGCAGGTCGCAGACGAAGGTGGTGTAGGGCGACTTATGACGGCGGAAGGCCATGACCATCCCATCTTGCTCGGCCGGCCGGTGGTATTGCAGCACGCACCAATCGTAGGGGCTGACCGTCACGTCGGAGAGGGGGTAGAAATCGCCAAAGAAATACTTGCGGATGCGCTTCCCTTCGGCGATGCCCTGCCGGAGCAGCTCACGCGGATAGTCTGCCGGGCGGCAATCTTCGCAGAACGAAGTACCGGCGTTGAAACCGCTGCGGAACCAATAGGGTGTAGCCCCCATCATGCCGCTGGTGCTGAACGGCACGTAGCGACTCAGGCCCGCGGTCATCACCTGGTTCTGCAATGCTGCCTGGTTGAAGTCTCGGCGTTCAAGAGGGGCTATGGTGGCGTCGGTGCGCCAGAGGGGGATGGAGCGGGCGCATGCCTCCAGGTCAATGCGCATACCGCCACTGGCGCAGTTGTCAATAAACAGATGGGGGAAGGCCGCCAGGATCTCGTCCCACATCTGGTAATGCCCTTCCACGTAGCGAATCTGCGCCATGCCGGCGCGATCCGGGTCTTTCCTATCCAAAGACTGCCAGAAGGGTAGCGGCCCGATGTTGAAATCAATCCGCAGGCAGTCAATGCCGTATTCCTTGAGCGCCGTGATCAGATAGCGGGTCATATACTCACGCGCTTCCGGGATGCCCAGGTTGAAAAGGCCACTGCCTTCCTTGTCAGGAGGGATCACCCATTCTGGATGCTCCTTCGCAATCTCTGTGTTGGGTGCGACCCGTTCCGGCTCAAACCACACCAGAAAGCCCATGCCCTCCTTGTGCGCCGCATCGCTGATCGGTTTCAAGCCGCGCGGGAAGCGGTCAGGTGGTTCCGCGCGTCGGATAGGGAAACCGTAATGGCCCATGCCTTTGGGGAAGCCATCCCGCGTCCAATAGGCATCCAACCAGAAATGCTCAAATCCCAGGCCCTTGATCGGTTCCAGGTGCGAGAGAACGTTCGCTTCGGTACTGTTGTTTAGCTCGTAGAACGAGGTGCTCAGGTGCACGATGGGGGGCGTCACTGTCTTTCCATTCACTTTCGGCACCACGTGGTTGAACATAGTGCGGCGGAACAGGTTATGGGCGCGCAAAGCGTCGTTGCCACCCCAATAGAGTTGCAGGATGCGCGGGCTGCGGATAGTCTCGCCAGGGTGCAGCAGAAGGTGCATACCCTCCATGCCTGCCTGGATGCGCACGGGGCCATCTTTGACGTGCTCCACCGCGGCCCCCCACTGGCCTGACCAGCCGATGGCCGTGATGACGCCCCCGTTTCCCCATTCCAGGTTGAAGAAGGGGCCGGCCCCCCATGCTGATTTGCCACCGCGCGTCGCAAAGGTGATTCGTTTTCCCGGCGACAGCGCTTCGTCAAACGGTAGCCAATCATCCACCTGGCAGGGGCTACCATTTATCCGGTGAAGTACCGCAACATTGGCCCCGGACGACTTCACAGCCACGTCCACGGCATTGACTTGCTCCAGGATAGGTGTATCTTTATCGCCTGTATTAGTGAAGTAGAGAGTCCAGTCGGCACCGGGAGTATCGGTATAGATGGTACAAACGGCGCGCACCTGGAGGCCGATCTTGGGATCGGTCAGCGTCAGGGTGCGACGTCGTCGCGTGGCGTCAATGGGCTCGTCTCTAACCTCTCGTTTCCAACCGCCCAGAAATGTGGATGAAGGCTCTCCACCATAGACGAAGGAGAACGGCAACGATTCCGGGGTTCCGGAGAAAGCATTCTCTGCCCAGCGGCGGTTGAAGGCCACCGTAGGCTCAAGCCTCCAGTCCTCGGTATTGCCGTCAGGCAAGACGATATGGCTATCTGTTTCCATTGTGGATGTCTCCTCGTGGTCGGTTGATATTCTCTAGTTTGGGAAATTCGCGTCGCTGTCTAGCCCTTCAGTCCGGTCATGGCGAGGCCGCGCACGAACTGTCTCTGGGCAATAGTGAAGAGGAGCATGACCGGCACTACGGTCACCATAGCGCCGGTTGCCCACAGGTCGTAGCGGAACCAAAAGAGGTTGCGTAGTCCAGCCAGGATCAGAGGTAGTGTCTGCTTATTCTCGCTTTTGAGTACGATGGAAGGCCAGAGGAAGTTGTCCCAGGAGCCCAGGAAGGTGAAGACGGCCAGGGCAGACATAGGTGTCAACGAAAGGGGAATGATCACCTGGCGGAAGATCCACATCTCCGATGCTCCATCAATCCGCCCGGCATCTATGTAGTCGTTGGGGATTGTCTCAACGGATTGGCGCAGCATGAAGATGCCAAAGGTGGACCAAAACCCGGTCACGATGATACCGGCGAGCTGGTTGACCAGTCCGATGTCCTTAAGTGTGATGAAGAGCGGGATGATGACCACAGTGAAAGGAACCATCATCGTTGACAGGATGATGAGGAAGAAGACCTCTTTCTTCCAGAAGTGGTACTTGGCAAAGACAAAGCCGACGGCTGTAGAAGTGAGTACCGTCATGAAGGTCACCGGCACAGCAACAAGGGTGCTGTTCCAGAAGGCTGTGGCGAAGCCGATGCGAGTGACTATCTCTGCATAATTCTTGAGGGTCCATACCTTCGGTAGGAGGGCATAGGAACTGACGAGTTCGTTGTAGTTCTTGAAGGTAGCGAAGGTCAACCATACGAAGGGCATGACACACGTGAAGCTAACGACAATCAAGATGGCGTGTATTAGGGATTGGCCGATAATATGGCCGATGCGCAGTTGTCGTTTGGTCCTTATGCTCCGGGCAGTCGTCGTTGCCATGATTCGCCTCCTTGGATCAGTATTGCCAGCCGGCCCGGGTGAGCCGGAGTTGTATGGCGGTGACAACCAGAATAGCCGCGAAAAGGACGAGAGAGGCAGCGGTGGCAAGACCAAAGCGGAGGTTGGCGAAGGCTTCTTCAACGATCAGGAGATTGATCATATAGGTGGCGCGGCCCGGCCCGCCTCCTGTCATGATCAGGGCGGAGGTGTAAACCTGGAGGGAACCGATAGCCAGGAGAACCATGACAAGGGTGAGCGTGTAACTCAGGAGAGGGATCGTGATTTGCCAGAAGGTTTGCCAGGCGTTGGCCCCATCTACTTTGGCCGAGTCGTAGATCTCCTGGGGGATATTGAGCAGCCCGGCTGTGAGAAGGACGATGTACGTTCCCATGCCTTTCCATATATCAACCAAGACAATGGAATACATCGCCGATTCGGGGCCACTGAACCACCGGCTCCTCGGCAAGCCCAAAGTCTTGAGGATGTAGTTGATCGTGCCGACCTGTGGGTCCATA
>JADYZS010000006.1 GCA_020853075.1 Anaerolineae bacterium
AAGCCGTCGGCATAGGTGCCGGGCGAGTTGCTGGGGATGGCATACTCCTCGTTGCGGGGGCCGTTCACGTCGGCCCCGCTGATCTGAATCTTCACCCGCGCCAGGCCCCAATCGTCGCCTGTGGTCTCTATCCGCACCTGGTTATCGCCTTTGACCAGGATGGACGGGTTGAAGTCAATAACGATCTTCGCCTGCTCCGAACCGACGCGGCACTTGGGGCTGCTGGTGTGGGGCGGGTTCAGGATGGAGTTGCCGATGGTCTGGCCGTTGATGGAGATGGAATGGACGGCGTTGGCATCAAAGACGTAGGCGATGAGTTGGGCCGACGTTGGCGTGCCCGACCAAGTGAGCCTCACGTTGTCGGCGACGGTAGTTGGGCTGCCGGGGTTGAAGACGGGGCCGCCGGGGAGGCAGGGGATGATGGTGGAATCGGCAAAGCCGGTAATCTGGGGAGCCTGGAGGGGTACGGCACTGGCGTGCAACAAAGACGTAGCAAGGAGAGAGAGGAAGATGACAATGGCTGTCAGGGCATGTGAAAGATGCTGTTTCAACTTGCTTGCCTCCCGTGGCAGAAGTTCGGTTTATGGTGGAGTCGGGGGATAAACTAGCAGACGTGCGATTTTAGCAGGGTTACATGAAAATTGTATGAATACGAGGCTCCCGAAGATGACAGTTTTTTCATCTTGTCGGGGCGTTCACGGGGTGCGCCATCCGTAACAACGATAGGACAGGCCCATAGATACCACCGCCACCCTTCCCCGACAAGGATAGTAAATTAATGAGGAGTTCGCGACAGGAGCATCATTCCCCCTCACCCCCGGCCCCTCTCCCAACGGGAGAGGGGAGTAGATTCCCTCTCCCCGAAGGGGAGAGGGTGGGGTGAGGGGCGATCCCACTCTTCCAATAGGCTCCCCTAAGAAACCTGATACCTCAACAACGCCGCCGCGGCATCCCAACCCGCCACTTCCCCCGCGCCTACGGCAGCCGTGAGCGCGGCCCCCGTGGCGGCTTCCTCTTCCAGGGCAGGGAAGTAGAGCGGGAGGCCAAACCGCTGCCCCACCATCTCGGCCAGGAGGCGATTGCGCCGGAGCCCGTTTCCCGACCCCACCAGGTGGGTGCGCGGCCCGGCCAGCGGCTGCATCTGCTCGTGGAACTGATGGAACCCCTCGGCCATCCCTTCCAGGAGGGCACGCGTCAGGTGGCCGGGGGTGAAGTTGCGGGGGGCGAGGCCGGTGAAACTCGCCCGTAGCGCCGGGTCTAGCCGGGTTCCGGTGAAGGTAGGCGTGCAACGGAGCCCTTCGCAGCCGGGAGAGACTTGCGCGGCTAACCTCGTCATCTCGTCGTACAATTCCTCGTCACCGCGCCCGCCGAAGAAGGTGGCCCCCACCTGCCGGAAGAAGTCCCGCAGATAGGCGTAGGAGCGGCCACCGAACAGGCCCGCACCGACCAGCAGATAGCGCCCGCCGGGAAAGTAGCGGGTATCCAGCCCCGGCAAACGCTGAAACTTCCCCACCAGGGCCGAGACCTGCGAGCCCGTCCCCACCGTCAGCGAGAGGGCCTGGACAGGCTCGTGCACGCTCCCCAGGAAACTGGCCTGGTTATCGCCCAAGGCCACGAAGACCGGAGTCTCTGGGGGAAGGCCGGTCTGCGCCGCGATAGCCGCTAGAAGGCTACCGGCCCGCTCGCCCGGCTCGCGCACCGCCGGAAAAATTTCTTCGGGTAATCCCAGGCGGGCGATGAGCGGCCAATCCCAGGCGCGGGCAACGATGTCAAAGATGCCGGAACTCCCGCCATCGGTGGGGTCTGTGCAGGGAGGCAGCCCGGTCAGGAATGAGACCACCGCGTCGGGGATGAAACAGACCCGCGCGGGCGGCGGCGGGAGCCGGTCATGATGCCGGAGCCAGAAAAGGGTCGGCCCCAGGTAGCCGGTAGCCGGCAGGCAGCCTGTGCGCGCGAAGGCTTCGGGCCCACCGGCCAGGGAGATGAAGCGCTCCAGGTACGTTTCGTGGCTGCCGGGGAGCCGCTCGTCCGCGCGGCGGTCTTCCCAGGTGATGGCCGGGCGCACGGGGGGCGCGTCCGGCTGTAGGAACGCGACGCCGTGCATCTGTCCGGTGACGCCGATGCCGCCTATCTCGCTGGCTCGAGACGCTATCTGCGAGGTGACATCCGCCAGGACCTTCACCATCAGACTGCGCAGCCCGTTCAGATCCAGTTCGGCGCGCCCGCTTGCCTTCTCCCCCGGTGTGGTGGCAGAGGCAGTGTGGATGACGGTGCGCCGCGCCAGGAGAAGTCCGCTCTCCGCATCCAGGACGACGGTGCTGAGGGTCGTCGTCCCGGCGTCAAGCCCGATGTAGAGTGCCATTGGGCAAATTATACCCAAGCGTTCCCACAAAGGCAAAGAGGCGCGCTGCCATCGGTTGGAAACCGACGGCTCTTGTCTAGAAAGCCTGCGAAGCAGGCTTAGGGCACGCGCAGCCGTACTCGCCCCGCGGAGCGGGACTTTGCGGGCCTCCCACCGCCGTCGGATTTTATCCGATGGCGGGCGCGTTTACGAAAACGGAATAACTACGTTCCTGAATCTATGTTATAATGCGGACCGGGATCACTGAACAGGATCGCGATGGGGAGCATGCGGATTCATCACCTCTCGCTCGCCAACTTTCGCAATTATACCCGGCTGGAACTTGACTTTTCCACACCGCTGACGCTTCTGCAAGGGGACAACGCCCAGGGGAAGACCAACCTCCTGGAGGCCATTTACGTGCTGGCGACCAGCCGCACGCCCCATGCCGTGGCCGAACGGGAGATGGTAAACTGGCTGGCGCTGGAGGAGTCATTCCCTTACGCGCGCCTGGTGGCCGACGTGGAGCGCGCTGGGCGGCGGCAACGGCTGGAGATCGTCGTCGCGCCGCAGAACGGAGAAGGAGGCAATGGCCCCACCTTCCGCAAACAGGTGAAAATCAACGGGGTTGCCCGGCGCGCGCTAGACCTGGTGGGGCTCCTGCCGGTCGTTCTCTTCCTGCCCGAAGATATTGAACTGGTGTCGGGCGCGCCGGCGGTGCGCCGCCGCTATCTGAACGTCGCGCTCTGCCAGATAGACGCCGCTTATTGCCGCGCCCTGGCCGAATACAACCGGGTTCTCACGCGGCGCAGCGCGCTCCTGCGCCACCTGCGGGAGCGGGGCGGGAACCAGGATCAGATGCGCTTCTGGGATGAGCGGCTGGTCATGTACGGGAGCACGCTTCTTGCCCGCCGCCAGGAGGCCATCAGCGCGCTGGAGGGCGAGGCGCAGACGCGGCAGCGCGCGCTGACGCAAGGGCGCGAACACCTGCGGCTCCGCTACCTGCCGGGCATTGACCTTGCACCAGATAGACCGGAGGAGGAGGTCTTGCCCATGTTGGAGGCTGCCAGGATAGAAGCACTCTTTGGGGAAGAACTGCGTGCGGGGCGCGAAAAGGAGTTGGCCGCAGGCACCTGCCTCTATGGGCCGCACCGGGATGACCTGCGCTTCCTGATCGGCGGCCGCGACCTGCGGCTATACGGCTCGCGCGGCCAGCAACGAACGGTGGCCCTGGCGATGAAACTGGCCGAGATGGCGGTGATGACGCAGGCCCTGGGTGAGCCGCCCCTCTTGCTATTGGACGATATGATGTCGGAGTTGGATGCGAGGCGGCGGGCTGCGCTCCTATCCACCTTGAACGGCGTGCCGCAGGCCATCTGCACCGCCACCGACTGGTCTGATTTCGACGAAGGGTTCCGGGCGCGCGCCCGCTGTCTGCGCGTGGTGGAGGGACGGATTGAGGAGGCAGAACGCAGCGCATAATCTCAGCCAATATCAGCCTCGGCTTCTTCCCAATCCACCAGTTCGTCTTTGCCCGTAGCCAGGGCAAGTTCGGCCATTAACGCGTCTACGGTGTCCTCCAATTCTTCAAGGCGATCCACGATCTTGTTCCATTGTTGGGTGCTGACCAGCACTGCCGATGTGTGGGTCTTGCTGGACAGCAGCACTGGCCCCCGTTTGAGGCTATTCAGGATTTCCGCCTGTCGCTTACGTAAATCTGAAACATGGGCCATTGCCGGCATGCGTTCCATGCTTAAACCCCTGTCAGTGCAAATTCGCATTTAGACAAAGGTAACTCTCCCGACGGATAGTCGGGATCGAGCACTGCACCTTACCAATCGAGTTTCAGACGACCGATGGTGCTGTCAGCTGCTTTTTCACCACCGGGA
>JADYZS010000007.1 GCA_020853075.1 Anaerolineae bacterium
CAGCGTATCGCCGGGCTGCACGGTGTAGGTCCGGGCCGCGGCGGTGGGGGTAGCGGCGGGTACAGCCTCGCCCTGGGGGATGGTTAACGTCTGGCCCACCAGGATGCTGTTGGGGTCGGTGATATTGTTGGCTTTGGCGAGGGCATCTACACTGACGCCGTACTTCTGGGCGATGATAGCCAGCGTATCGCCGCGTTGGACAACGTAGGTATTGGGGCCAGAGACGACAACTGCCCCCGTCCCGGGGACGCGTAGAACCTGGCCGACGTAGATGAAGTCGCTGGTCAGGCCGTTCAGTTTCTTGATGGTGTCCACGTCGGTGTTGTAGCGCTGCGCGATGCGGAAGAGGTTGTCACCCCGCTGCACGGTGTAAGTTGTCCCCGCTGCGCCGGGCGTTCCTGCCACAATCGGTGTGATGCCGGGTTCCGGCACGACGCGCGTCTCGGCAGGGACGGGGGTCGTCTCCCCACGCGGTACGAGGGTCGCACCGGGGAGAAGGAGAGGTGTGCCCCAGGGCTTGACCGATGTCACGGGCTTCTCGCGCGTGCAGCCAGCCAGGATGATACTGATGCCAGCCAGCAGGACGATGCTGCCCAGACGTAGCCAGGTCCGGCCTTTCATGGCGCACCTCCGCAGGAGGGATGGGAAGGATGGCGCAACCATCCTTCCACGGGTGATGATACCATAAGGGGCGAGGAGCGTCAAGGAAACAAAGAGCGGGCGGCTCGCGCGAGCCCCCGCTCTGCCAGTAACCGACTACGTGCTACCCTCACGCGTCGTAGTAGAGATAGAACTCGTAAGGATGCGGGCGCAGCCTGATGGCATCCACTTCCTTCTTGCGCTTGTAGTCAATCCAGGTCTCCAGCAGGTCTTTGGTGAAGACGCCGCCTTGCAGCAGGAACTCGTGGTCGGCTTCCAGCGCGTCCAACGACTCCGACAACGAACCGGGCACCTGTTTCACCTTCGCCGCTTCCTCCGGCTCCAGGTCGTAGAGGTCCCTGTCCATCGGCTCGCCGGGGTGAATCTTGTTCTGGATGCCGTCTAGCCCGGCCATGAGCATGGCGGCGAAGGCCAGGTAGGGGTTGCAGGTGTTATCGGGGCAACGGTACTCAATCCGCTTCGCTTTGGGGTTATCCGAGTACATGGGGATGCGCACGCTGGCGCTGCGGTTGCGCCGCGAATAGACCAGGTTCACGGGAGCCTCGTAGCCGGGAACCAGGCGGCGATAGGAGTTGGTGGTGGGCGCGCAGAGGGCCAGGAGCGCCGCCGAGTGCTTGAGGAGCCCGCCGATGTAGTAGAGCGCGGTCTGAGAGAGCGAGGCATAGCCCTCTTTGTCGTGAAAGAGCGGCTTGCCGGTCTTCCACAGGCTCTGGTGGACGTGCATCCCCGAACCGTTGTCCTGGAAGAGGGGCTTCGGCATGAAGGTCGCCGTTTTACCGTGGGCGCGGGCCATGTTCTTGATGATGTATTTGTACATCATCAGGCTGTCGCCCATGCGCGTCAGCGAGTTGTAGCGCATGTCAATCTCGCACTGTCCGCCCGTGGCGACCTCGTGGTGGTGCACCTCCACTGGCACGCCCGCCTCAATCAGTTTCAGGATGATCTCCGAGCGGAGGTCTTGCAGTGTATCGGCGGGCGGCACGGGGAAATAGCCTTCCTTCCAGCGGGGGCGGTGTCCCAGGTTGGGGCTGGTGCCGTTGCGCCCGCTGTTCCAAACGCCCTCCTCGGTGTCCACATAGTAATAGGCGCTGTGCGCATTCTGGTCAAACCGGATGCTATCAAAGATAAAGAACTCAGCCTCTGGTCCCCAATAACTGACGTCGGCAATGCCGGTATTTATCAAATAGCGCTCGGCCTTCTGGGCCACGTAGCGCGGGTCTCTGGTATAAGGCTGGTGGGTCAGGGGGTCCACCACGTCGCACACCAGGCTTAACGTGGGCACGGTGCAGACCGGGTCTATGACCGCGCTGGCGGGGTCAGGGAACAGGAGCATATCGCTCTCGTTGATGGCCTGGAAGCCGCGGATGCTGGAACCGTCAAAGCCGATCCCTTCCCTGAAGATGTCCTCGCTCAGTTCGTTGATGTGCGCGCTGAAGTGCTGCCAAGTTCCCGGCACGTCAATGAACTTGAAGTCCACGATCTTGAGCCCCTGGGCCCGCGCGTAGGCGATCACTTCTTGCGGGCTGCTGAGGGGCGTGTAGTCGCGCCCGGTCGCGGAAGGTATCGCCTCCGCGCTTTCAATGAACGTCGGTTTGGTGCGCACGGTGGTGCTGGTGGCCATGCCAACCTCCTTGAGATGTCTGCGTGTAGAGACGACTCGGCGGATCGTCTCTACACCATTTCATTCCAAAAACAAACACCCCGCCCTCGGCGCGAGAACGGGGTGCCATCCCCCGGACTCTCCTGCCAGCCATGACAGGAGCGCACTACTAGATTTCCCAAGATATTCAGGTAGATTCTAGCACAAAAGGAGCCTGCCCTCTACGGGCGCGCTATACGAACGTAGGGCGAACCTTTTGGGCAAAATGCACAAGGGGGGAGGGCAATTCTTGATTCTTGTGTCTAAAGCCAGGGTTGTGTTATCCTTAGCCCGACTCTACGAAGCCACTCTGCGCGAGGCGCAACGTGCGACCCTATCCTCCCTGGCTGAAGCGCGCGGCCCAGGCGGGCGTGACCCTGCTCCTCCTCGCCCTGGTGCTGCGGCGGGTGAACCTGGTGCAGGCGGTCGCGCTCCTGGGCCAGGCCCGCGTGCTGCCGCTGGCGTTGGCCGTCGGGGCCGTCTTTCCCGCGACGCTGGCCTTGTGGGCCGTGCGCTGGAACCTTCTCCTGCGCCTCCTGGAGATCCGCATCCCTTTCCGGCACGCCCTCCTCTACAGCCTCATCGGGAACTTTGCCGGGTTGTTCCTCTCGGATACGATGGGCGGTTTCATCAAAGTCTTCTACCTGCGGGAGGATGGCTACCCGGCGGCGCGCGCGTTCTTCTCCGTGTTCCTGGACAAGACCTGGGAAGTGGCGATGCTCCTGGTCTTCGGCCTGGCCGGGCTGCTGGCCTTTCCCGCGCTCCTGGGCGATTCGTGGCTCTCGCTGGCCTTGCCGCTGGCCGGGTTGGCCGTGGTTGCTCTCCTCGTCAAAAGCCTCGGCCCGCGCGCGGCAAGGGGATGGTTGCGCGTCTTGCGAGAACGCTTCAACGGGCGCGTCGCGCGCTGGGCCGGCGCGAGCGTGGCCGACCTGATGGATGTCGCCGGGCGCGTGCCCTGGCGCGGCTGGGCCTGGGTCTTGGGCGCGTCCATCCTGGTGCGGCTCGCCCACTTCATCTATTCCTACCTGTTGGCCCTGAGCCTCGGTATCTCCATCTCATTCCCCGCCATCGTCGCCATCATGAGCGTCGTCGGGATCATCGTTTCCCTGCCGTTGAGCATAGGTGGGCTGGGCACGCGCGAAGCCACGATGGTAGCCGCTTTCAGCCTTCTGGGATTACCGTCGCCTCAGGCACTTGCCTTCTCGTTCCTGATCTTCCTCGCCGGGCTCGCCTGGCGCTCCATCGGCGTTGTTGGCTGGCTGCGGCGGCCTTTGGGCCTCTCTGCTCTGCGGTTCAATCTATCGGCCCAGGCTCCTGAGATAGTGGACGGCGGGGTACAGTGACAGCCGCGTTGAGAAATGCTCTGAGTCGTAGCCTGAGAGACGGATGGGGCTGCCCTCTCGTTCCGTTGGTGGCGTTGCCCTTTCTCCTCACGGGCGCGCTGGCCTCCCTGTCGCCGGACGTGGCAGCGATCTGCGCGGGCGCGCTCCTGGCCCTCTGGCCGGGTTATGCCCTGGCGGGATGGGCCGGATGGGGGCGTGGCCTCTCCCGCGTGCAGCGCGCGCCCCTCTGGTTCGCGCTGAGTCTTCTGCTGGCGTTGCTCCCTACCCTGGCGGTCACCGGCTTGCATCTGACGGTGCGCGTTTTCAACGCGCTTCTCCTGACCTTGGCCGCGGGCCTGGTATTGGCGACGGGTCTTCGGCGATGGCGGCAAGAGCGTTCCCACCCCTCACCCCAGCCCTCTCCCCAATGGGGAGAGGGAGCGCGTGCCTCTCAACCCTCTCCCCCCAGGGGAGAGGGTAGG
>JADYZS010000008.1 GCA_020853075.1 Anaerolineae bacterium
GCCCCTCACCCCCGCGTGCCTGTCGGCTTGCGCCGACTAGGTGCAAGCGACGGGACGCTTCGCGGCCTACCCTCTCCCCTTTGGGGAGAGGGTTTAGACCGACTCCCCTCTCCCGCCTGCGGGAGAGGGGCAGGGGGTGAGGGCGATGGTCTCCACAAGTCGGATGCTCCGGTCCCGATCCTCCGACAGCGAGAGTTGGGTACTTAAGTGCTAGTTTCCCAGCGAAAATCCCCCCTCACCCTACCCTCTCCCCTCCGGGGAGAGGGTTTAGGCCGACTCCCCTCTCCCGTTGGGAGAGGGGCAGGGGGTGAGGGGGAATGGTTGCCAAACAGCGAAAGGTGATGCACCATGCCGCCCAACCCCATCACCACGAACACCCTCTTCTACGGCGACAACCTGCCGATCCTCCGCGAGTACGTCGCCAACGAGAGCGTGGACCTGGTCTATCTGGACCCGCCCTTCAACTCCAACCGCACCTACAACGTCCTCTTCAAGGACGAGAGCGGCCAGGAGGCCGAGGCGCAGATTGAGGCCTTTGACGACACCTGGCACTGGAACCCTAAGACCGAAGAGACCTACCAGGAGATCATCGCGCAGGCCCCGGCGCGGGTGGCGACGATGATCGGCGCGCTGCGCCAGTTCATCGGCGCCAACCAGATGATGGCCTACCTGGTGATGATGGCCGCGCGCCTGGTGGAACTCCACCGTGTCCTCAAGCCGACCGGGAGCCTCTATCTGCACTGCGACCCCACCGCGAGTCATTACTTGAAGGTCATCTTGGATACCATCTTCGGCCCTCAGAACTTCGTCAATGAGGTCATATGGAAACGCAGCGATGCTAAGGGCGATACAGGTCAGGGAGCAAAACACTTTGGCAGAGTAAATGACACCATTCTATTTTACGCAAAGAGCGACAAGAGAATGTGGAGTCCTCAGTATATTGATCTAAATCCGGAGTATGTTGAGAGGTTCTACAAATATGTCGATCCAGATGGCCGACGATACAAACTGGACAATATGCTTGGCCCTGGTGGAGCCGCAAAAGGTAATCCACAATATGAGGTCATGGGAGTAACTCGTTACTGGCGTTACTCCCAAAAGAGAATGCAGGAACTAGTTGCAGCAGGTAGGGTAGTTCAGTTGAAGCCGGGCAATGTTCCGATGTATAAGCGCTATTTAGATGAGTCCAAAGGCACACCGATCACAACTAACTGGGCGGACATAGACCTTCTACGGGGATGGTCCGGAGAGCGCCTTGGCTACCCCACGCAGAAGCCGCTGGCGCTGTTGGAGCGGATCATCCAGGCGAGCAGCAACGCGGACGACCTGGTGCTGGACCCCTTCTGCGGCTGCGGCACCACCATCGCCGCGGCGCAGAAGTTGGGCCGCAAATGGATCGGCATTGACATCACCCACCTCTCCATCGCCTTGCAAAAATACCGCCTGCGGGAGATGTTCCCGGAGATAGAGTTCCAGGTGATCGGCGAGCCGGAGGACGTGGGGAGCGCCCGCCAACTGGCCCAGGACAACCGCTACCAGTTCCAGGGGTGGGCTCTCTCCCGGGTGCGGGCCAAACCGCTCGGCGGGCAGGAGGGCCAGAGGGCGGGCAAGAAGGGGAGCGACAAGGGGATAGATGGGGTCATCAACTTCATTGACGATGCCGGTGGCAAGCCCAAACGGGTGCTGGTGCAGGTAAAGAGCGGGCACGTCAAGAGCGGTGACGTCCGCGACCTGCGCGGCGCGGTGGAGCGGGAGGGCGCGGCCATCGGCCTCTTCATCACGTTGGAGGAGCCGACGCGCGAGATGGAGCAGGAGGCGACGGTGGCCGGGTTCTACCATTCCCCCGGCTGGCAGCGGGACTACCCGCGCCTCCAGATCCTGACGATTGCCGATCTCCTGCGCGGCGCAGAGGTGAAGATGCCGCTGGCCTGGGGCACCTTCAAGCAGGCGCAGCGAGTGAAGCAGGCAGAAGCAGCGCAAGGGGAACTGGAATTGTAAGAGGGCCCTGTCAAAGTCCGCCATCGGATAAAATCCGACGGCTGGGATGTACAAGAAACCCGCAAAGCGGGTTTCCCAAGCCGTTTGCCGTCGGTTTCCAACCGATGGCCGGGACTATTCAGACAGTTATTAAGGGAGAGGAGCCGGGAACACAGGAGCGATATGAATCTCCGCCAACTTCTGGATGCGCTGCGCGAGGCGGGCTACCTGGTCACCATCTCCCGCCCGGTGGACCCGCGCTACGAGATGGCGCGGGTCATCGCCGCGCTGGATGGCAAGCCCGTCCTCTTTACCCAGGTGCGCGGCTCCGCCTACCCCGTCGTCTCCGGCCTCTGCTCCGACCGGCGCTATTTCGCCCTGGCCTTAGGCGAGCCGGTGGAGCGGCTCCTATTCCGCCTGGCCGGTGCCTTGGCGCAGCCGGTCGCGCCGCCCGTGGTAGAGAAGGCCCCTTGCCAGGAGGTGGTGGAGACCGACGTTGACCTGAAAACGCTCCCCTTCCTCACCCACTGGCCGGGCGATGCCGGTCCCTACGCCACCGCGTCCGTCGCCATCATCAGCGACCCCGACACCGGCCCCAACGCCAGTTATCACCGCCTGCTGCGGCTGGACAGCCGCCGCTGCGCCGCCCGCATCGTGGAGCGACGGGGGACGGATACCGCCTGGCGCAAGACCGCAGGCGACCTCCCCGTTGCCATCTGCATCGGGCTGCCGCTCCACGTCCTGTTAGCGGCCTCCATGGCCCCGCCTCCTGGTGTGGACGAGATCGCCATCGCCCACGCGCTCTGCCCCACGCCCGTTGTGCGCTGCCGCACCGTGCCGCTCTACGTTCCTGCCGAGGCGGAATTCGTCCTGGAAGGGCGCATCACCCACCGCACCGTGGCCGAAGGGCCCTTCGTGGACCTGACCGGCACGTGGGACCTGGTGCGCGACCAGCCGGTGATTGAGATAGATTGCATCACCCACCGGCGCGACGCGCTGTATCAGGCTCTGCTGCCGGGCCTGTTGGAGCATCGCCTCCTCATGGGGATGCCGCGCGAGCCGACCATCTACGCCGCGGTGAACGAGGTCTGCCGCTGCCGAATGGTCAACGTCACGCCCGGGGGGACGTCGTGGCTCCACGCCGTCGTGCAGATAGAGAAGCGCGCGCCCGACGACGGCCACAAGGCCATCGCCGCCGCCTTCCGCGGCCACGGCTCGCTGAAGCACGTCGTCGTGGTGGATGACGACGTCAACCCCTTTGATCCCCTGGACGTGGAATGGGCCATCGCCACGCGCGTTCAGGCGACGCGGGACGTCGTGATCTTCCCCAACCAGGCAGGCAGTTCGTTGGATCCGTCGGGCCTGCACGTGCCGGGGCAGAAGTCGCGCACCGACAAGGTCGGCGTGGACGCCACGATCCCGTGGGATACGCCCGCAGGGCCGTCACACCCGGAGGCCTTCCGCCGCGTGCCTTTGGAGCCGGTGGACGTGCGGCGGTATTTGGAGTAAGGCAGAGGCCCCCACCCCCTCCCGTACGGCGAATACGCCCACGGGACTTTACCCCCTCTCTCCCGCGAGCGGGACGCTACGCGGCCAAAATTGGGAGAGGGGATGGGTGAGAGCCTTGAGGGGGCAAGGAACAACCAACGGTGGAACCAAAGAAACCCGCTGCCAAGACCGTGACCATCCGCGCCTTCATCGCCATAGAACTGAACGAGGCGGTACAGGTCGCTCTGCGCGAGGTGCAGGAGCGTCTCAAGAAGGCCGTGCCGCGCGGGAGCGTGCGTTGGGTGCAGCCGGAGGGCGTCCATCTGACGCTTAAGTTCCTGGGCAACATCCCGGCGGCGCAAGTGCCGGAGATCGCCGAGGCCCTGCTGCGCGCCGGTGCGAACGTGGCCCCCTTCACCCTCACGGTGGAGGGGCGCGGCTGTTTTCCCGACTCCCGCCGCCCCAACGTTATCTGGGTGGCAGTCACCGAAAAGACGGGCGCGCTGGCGCGTCTGCAGAGGGCGATTGAGGCGGAAATCTCCCCCCTGGGCTATCCGCCGGAGGGCCGCGCCTTCCGCCCGCACCTGACGCTGGGCCGCACGAACCGGGACGCGGGGAGTGACAGGTTGCGCCAGGTGGGCGCGGCGGTGGAGGCTACCGTGGTGGAGGTCTTGGGCACGGTGGAAGTACGCTCCCTCAGCCTGATACGCAGCGAACTGCGCCCCGGCGGCGCGGTCTATACCCGTCTGGCCGAG
Source organism: Anaerolineae bacterium (assembly GCA_020853075.1). Taxonomy (GTDB): domain Bacteria; phylum Chloroflexota; class Anaerolineae; order JADYZS01; family JADYZS01; genus JADYZS01. Next base: position 4,221 of record JADYZS010000008.1, read on the forward strand.
GCTCCGTTGGGGGGCGCATAAAGGTTGCCGCGCGAGGGGGCCCAACATGCAATTCCGAGACCGTCGCGAAGCGGGAGAACGTCTGGCCGAGGCACTGGCTGACCTGAAGGGGCGGCCCGATCTGCTCGTGCTGGGCATCCCGCGCGGCGGGGTGGTCGTGGCAGCAGTGGTCGCTCATGCCCTCGGCGCACCGTTGGACGTCGTCATCAGCCGCAAGATCGGCGCGCCGGAGAACCCCGAACTCGCCATCGGCGCGGTCGCTGGCGGTGGAGCGCGTGTCCTGGATACCAGGCTCATCCGTATGCTGGGTGTTCCTCGCCACTACGTAGAAGCCGAGATGGCGCGCCAAGAGGCGGAGATCGCGCGGCGCGAGACGGTGTTTCGTGGCAACCGCCCGCCGGTAGAGGTGGCGGGCCGCACGGCCATCATCGTGGACGACGGCATCGCCACTGGCGCGACGACCAGCGCGACGCTGCGCGCCCTCCGCCAGAAGAACCCCGCCGCGCTCGTCCTGGCCGTCCCCGTCGCGCCGCGTCAGGCGATCAAACGGCTGCAACGCGAGGCCGACCGCGTCGTCTGCCTCTTCACACCGAGGCGGTTTTGGGCGGTCGGCCTTTATTATGCTTATTTTGAGCAGACGACCGATGAGGAAGTGGTGAGCCTACTGCGAGCCCAGGAGCGCGCGGGCCACGGCGGAGACGACGGCAAAGATGAGCCAGGCGGCCACGAAGCAGAATAGCGCGATAACTGCCGCGCCGATAACCTGCGCTTCCATCTGTCCCGGCCAGTCGCGGCGAAAGCCGGGCGCGGCCAGGAAGCCGGTGACGCCCTGTTGGGCCACGCCGAGGAACTGGCCGACGCCGATACGGTTCCAGCCCTGGCCCCAGCGGCCATCGGCAAAGAGACCGGCGGAGATGAGGCCCCACAACCCGCCCAGGCCACTCGTCGCCACCGCCGCCGTGCGGTCATCCCAACGCAGCCATTGTGCGACCGCGTAGAGGACGAAAGGCACGAGGAGCCCGGCTACCGCGCCCACGGCTAGCGCCGACCAGGGCGGCATCAGCGGCCCGGCGGCGCTCGCGGCAATGACGCCCGCGGCCAAGCCCCGCGCCGCCATCAGGGGGTCGGGGCGGCTGGCGGTGAACCAGGTGTAGGCCAGGGGAAGGGCCGCGCCGCCCGCAGCAGCCAGGAGCACGTTCAGCACGGCCAAGACCGGCGGCACAACCGACCAATCTACCAGTGGGTTCGTTAATACCCAGCCGGTGCTCCCCAGCATCAGGAAGGCCGCGCCCAACGTGGCGAGGAGCGGGAGATGGACAGGGGGCAGCGGCACCGGCGGGTCGCCGAGGTCAAGCACGGGGTGGATGGGGCCATTAGAGAACGCGGAAGCAGGGTCTGGGTCGGCAGCGAGGGCGATAGGTTCGGACGCAAGGGGTTCGGCAATAGCGGGCAACGCCTCTGTCTGCCTTGCTCGCGCCGGCCAGATGACGAGGATACCGGCGAGGGCCACCGCCGCACCGAGGAGATGCACCGTCCCGGCGCCCGCGAAATCCACCAGACCGTGCCCCAGGCCCAGATTCTCGCCCAGGTTCGCGAGCCAGCCGCCGCCCCATACCCAATTGCCTACCAGCGGGTAGAGAAGCGCGCCAGTGCCCAGCCCGGCCAGGAGCGAAACGGACGCGGGGGCGCGGCCTCGCAGTGCCAGGAGCGGGATGAGAGCCGCGGTGACGGCCCACGGAAGTTGCGATAGAAAGAGAGCGTAAGCACCGGGCGTCGCCGCCTCGCGCGCCAGCCCAAAGCCCCGCAGCCCCATCATACCCCAGGTGGGGCCCCATTCCGGCGGCAGCGCCGACCATTCCCAGATCAGTTTCTCCAGGCCGGGGCGGTCGTAGATAAGGCCGATACCGCCGAACTGGAGAGCGAAGCCGGTGGCCCAGTAGCCCAGCGTCCCCAGCGCGAGCGCGGCCAGGAGCGACAAAGTTGACTCACGGGCACGTTCCTCTGGCAGACCACCGGCAGCGATGAGGGCCAGGCCGGTCGGGACGCAGAGAGCCAGCGCCGCCGCGAGGAGACTCACCACGGAGGCAGAAGGCTCCGTATCCTGGGCCGCCGGAGCAGCCAGGGCGATGCCTGCGGTCAGCATCACGAGGATGAGGGCCAGGGCTGCGCTCCGCAAAAACAGGCGAGAGACGCGCGAGACAGGGGAGAGCATGACACCTCCCGTTGCAGGTGAGAATGAGGCCGGACGCCAGGTATCATACCAGAATCCCCCGCATCCGCCAAACGCGGGCGCGCCGCCCCGTTTCCTGGCCGATGGGATGTTGGGCACGCTCGCCAAGTGGCTGCGGCTGTTAGGATACGACACCCACTTTGACTCTGCGTTGGACGACCACGCTCTGGCGCGCCTGGCGCGGGCCGAGGGGCGTGTCTTACTGACGCGGGATCGCGCCCTGGCCGCGCGGCGGGGCCTGCAAAGCCTTTTTGTGCAAGAAGAAGACCTGGAAGCACAGATCGCGCAGATGGTACAGACGTTGGGGTTGTCGCCTGGCCTGGAACCCCGTTGCGCCGTCTGCAATGGAGAACTTGCCATCGTACCAAAGGCCGCTGTACAATCGCTCGTGCCACCCTACGTCTATCAGACGCAGAGCGAATTTCGCCGCTGCGTCGCCTGTGGGCGCGTCTATTGGCGCGGGACGCATTGGCCGTACATCGCCGCGAAACTGGCGCAATGGGGGCAGGGGGATGAGCCAGATGACGCTGGGGATATTCAGGCATGAATGATGAGAATGGGGCGTCTGCTATCAGAAGAGGATCCCCCCTCACCCCAACCCTTGTACTCATGCGATCTTCCTACGCCTCCTCCCTGGGGAGAGGGAGCGCGATGCTCTTAACCCTCTCCCCTCCGGGGAGAGGGAAGGGTGAGGGGGCACCTTACCCTTCCAATAGGTCGGCTATGGAGCTATCCACCCCTGTCAACCGCTCCGCAGGGGAGGGCAGGGAGGAGGCATGGACAGTCGTCATCGCGGCGGCCCTAGCCATTGCCAGCCTGGCCCTCTACCTGCGCACGCTGGCTCCTTCCGTCGCCACCATCTTTGACGACAGTCTGGAGTTCCAGTTGGTCGGCCCCACCCTGAGCATCGCGCACCCGACAGGCTATCCGCTTTATACGCTTCTCGCCTGGCTCTTCTCGCGTATCCCGGTGGGCGACGCTGCCTACCGGGTGAACCTTCTCTCGGCGGTGGCCGCTGCTGCCGCGGTGGGGATGGTCTATCTGGCCGCGCACCAGTGGACGGGAAGCCGTCTCGCTGCTGCTATTGGGAGCGTGGTCTTCGCGCTTTCCCCCATCTTCTGGTCTCAGGCCACCATCGCCGAAGTCTATGCGCTGCACGCGTTCTTCGTGGCACTGATCCTTTGGGTGACGCTGCGCGGGGGTGACTCCCGCCTGGCCCCCTCCTGGTTCCTCCCTGCCGCCTGTCTGGGTTTCTCGTTGGCGCACCACCGTATGACGCTCCTCCTCGTCCCAGCGGTGGTCGTCTTCGCCCTCTGGACAACGCCTTCCCTTTTCTTGCAGCCGCGCCGCTGGCCGCGGCTCGCCGTCGCTTTCCTGGCTCCCTTGCTCCTATACCTCTATATCCCTCTGCGCGGCCTGGCGACGACTTCGCTGGATGGCACGTATCGCAACACCTGGGCTGGATTCTGGGGCTGGGTCACCGCCAGCGGCTACAACGTCTTCCTCAGTGGCAACCCCTTTGGCGTCCATTACGATGCTCGCTTCTATTTCAACCTCTTCCTGGCGCAATTCGGCTGGGTGGGATTGGTATTGGGTACGCTGGGCTTTCTGGCGATGCTGCGAGAGCCGCGGCGTTGGGCTTTGGTCGCGTTGGCCTTCGCCGCCAACCTTGCCTTCGGCCTGGCCTACCGCGCCGCTGATGTGGATGTTTTTTTCATCCCCGCCTTTCTCCTGTGGGCTATCTTCGTGGCCGCGGGCGTCGCGGTGCTGTTGGGCGTGTTTCGTGTGATCTGGGATAGGTTTCTTGGTGGCGATAGCCGTACCCCCCCTCACCCCTACCCCCTCTCCCTCAAAGGGAGAGGGGAATCGTCGCTCCCTCTCTCCGACGAGAGTACAGAAGCAGAATCCCCCCTCCCCCCAGCCCTTGTACTCATGCGATCTTCCCACGCCTCCCCCCTGGGGAGAGGGAGCGCAGCTTCTTCAACCCTCTCCCCGCAGGGGAGAGGGAAGGGTGAGGGGGGGGCAC
>JADYZS010000009.1 GCA_020853075.1 Anaerolineae bacterium
CGCCGACTACGACTCCTTCTTTGAATTCGTCATCGGCAACGGCGAGATGATGGGCCGGGTGGATGCGCTCCACTCGCAGCATCTACGCCACGGGGCGAAGAAAGACGTGCTGTGCGTGCGGCTGGTGGACCTGTGGGGAGAGCGGACGTATCCGATCCATCGCGGGCGGCCCGGCGGGAGGTTCATTTCAAAACTGGAAGACGAGAGCAGACACACCGTTAGCCCCGAAGATCTGACGCGCTACGAGCAGACACTGGACCCGAAAACGGGGATTCTGCACACAGGCTACGTTTGGAAGAAGGACGAAGCGAGCGGGAAGAACAGGTCGTCTGGGTTCATGAGCAAGGTTCGCCCCCACGTGATGGCGCAGAAGTATATTGACCGGACGAGCGAGGACGGCTGGACGAGGAGTTTCGCCGTGGAAACGATCTTCCCCCACCACTCCCGCGCCAGCGTCTTCTACATCAAGAAACCGTATAACCCAAAGGCGTGGGCGTGGGGCGAGGTGGAGCACGAGAACGAGATTGAGCCGGTCAACAACGCGCAGGTAGAGTATGACCCGGCCCGCAACATCGGCACCGTGACCTTCTCCACCGAGTTCCCGCCGCTCAAGACCCAGGTCGTCTGGGCAGTCATCCCTTCCCCGCAACCGGATGCCTGGGAGATAGACCAGGAAAAAGGAAGCCTGATCTTCCGGTGGAACCTGGCACCGCACGAGGAGCGGGAGACGACGGTCGTGGCCGCCGTGCTGACCGACAGGGATGCGACGGACTGCACCGAACGGGCTAAGGAGGAAGCCCAGAAGGCCCTTGCTGCCGGTTGGGCGGGCATGGAACAGGAACAGGTGGAGTGGTGGCGCGCAGAACTGGGCAAATCCAGCATCACGATCCCCGACGAGCGGTTCCAGACGCTCTACGACGTCTCAAAATACTACCTCTTGAACAGCGTCGGCGGGTCGTACTGGGGGTTCATCGGTGTGGATAACGTCGTCTATGAAACCTGCATGTGCGACAACCCGATCATGCTCCACGCGCTGGTGGAGACGAACCACCTGGAGGCGGCGCGGCGGGAACTGGAACTGCTGGACAAATACCTCCCCGCGGCCAGGAAGAACGCGGCAGATAGGATGCGGGTGGTGCTGGGCATAGAGAACCACGACGCCGCGTTGCTGCCCTTCTACATGACCGAGGATGGCGTTGAACTGTGGCAGGACAACGTGATGGGGATGTACACCTCCATGTCCGCTTTCCACACCCTCTCCCTTTTGAAGACGGGCCGCTACCTGGCCGATGATGATTACCTGCGATCCCATGTCTATCCGTGGCTCCGCGGCTACGCCGAATACGGGCGGCTGCACGCGGCCTGGGACAAGGGGCGGGATGCCTACATATTCCCCATTGAGAATGTGGGGGGCGGTGGAGAGGGTCTCTGGGCACGGGTGACCATGAGCCCCAGGCTGTACCGGCGCATCTTCGCGGAGAGCGAGCCGATGTTCCGCTTCGCCGACTTTCCCCCGATTGAGTTCTTTCCTAAAGAGGAGATCGCCAAACTCAGCCCGAATTGGCTTGACGCCGTGCTGAACTTCCGCTGGATCATGGAGGAGGCCACCCGGTACGCTGAGAGGTTTGGAGTGGACGCGGGGCTGAGGGCGCAGTGGAGGAACGTGGCGGCCAACCTTCACGTACCGCAGAACGACGACTTCTTCCTTTCTAACACCGGCAGCGACGCGGTTCCCAGCATCGGGGGAGCGGCGGTCGGGGGCCTCTTCTGGCCCGCCGAGGGGATCTTTGAGGATTACGACCCAGAGAAGGTGCAAAGGACCGTGCAGGAGGTCGTTGAGCAGCGACACATCCACGGCCTGCTGCAGAGGAAGAACAAGGCGTGGGACGCGGTCTATGGTTTCTCCTTCGCCTACATGGGCCTGGGCGAAGAAGCGTACCAATGCCTCATGGCCTTTGAGCAGGCCGCGGACCAGCGGGGGATTGAGATGCGGGAGGGCCTAGAGCGGCAGAACTACTACTATCTCCTGAACCATGGCTCCCTCGTGCTCTTGACCCGCTACATGGTGTTGCAGACCTACCGGGGCAAGATCCGGGTCTTTCCCGCGCTGCCGGCGAAGTGGCGGCGGCGGGGGGTAGCCTTTGCCAACCTCCCCGCGGAAGGCGGCTACGTGGTCAGTGGAAGGGTCAACGGCACGTCGGCGGAGGTGGAGATCTCGGATCAAAAAGGGGATAGGATCATGATGCTCTCGGGGCACTTCCCCTCGCTGGAGATCGTGCCAACCCGGTTACGGCCCGAAGAGGCTGAGAGAGAGTTCGCCCTCCTGGGCACGGAAGCCCAGGTTGAGATCAGGCTGTTCGGCGTGCGGCAGGGCGAAAGGTATGCGGTTCACGCAGGCGAGGAGAAGCAGATTCTGACGGCAGACGGCGATCTGAGGTTCAGAGCCCGGGCTCCGGCCAGCGTGCGCGTCGTGGCGGCGGGATAGGCGTGACGCTGCTATATCTCGCCGATACAGATATCCCTGTGGGTGACTTGCTGCGAGAGTTGGCTCGCCCCTCACCCCCGCGTGCCTGCAGGCGACTGCCGTGTACGCCTGGCGTACGCGACAGGTGGACGCCGCCCCGCGGGGTCGGCTTGCTCTGCGTACTCGCCGCTTGCGCCCTACGGGTGCGGGCTTCCCACCGCCGAGTACGGCTGGGCGTACACGGCGCCGACTAGGTGCAAGCGAGGCGAACGGCTGGCGGCGCAAGCCGACAGGCAAGCGGCGGGACGCTTCGCGGCCTACCCTCTCCCCTTCGGGGAGAGGGTAGGGTGAGGGGTAAAGGTACTCCTACGGTCGCTCACTTATGGGAATACCTACCCTTGTCAGGGGAGAGGGTAGGGTGAGGGGTAGTCGTGTAAAGCCCCCCTACTTCCCCGGCCCCCTCCCCGGCCACCAGTTCCACCGATCCAGCAGGACGGCAATGGCCGGAACCAGGGTGGTGCGCACGACGAAGGTATCCAGCAGCACGCCGACGGTGATGGCGAAGGCCAATTGCACCAGCCCCAGCAGCGACGCCGACATCATCGCCGCGAAGGTACCGGCCATGATGATCCCCGCCGAGGTGATGATGCCCCCCGTGCGCTGCAAGGCGTGAGCCACCCCCGCCCGCGTGCCGTTCCCTGCCACCTCCTCTTTGACGCGGCCCATCAGGAAGATGTTGTAGTCCATCCCTAAGGCGACCAGGAGCACGAACATGAAGAAGGGAACCCACCAGGCCAGCCCCTTGTGCAGGATGGCGTCAAAGACCAGGCGGGTCAGGCCCAGCGTCGCGCCGTAACTCAGGAGGATCGTCGCCACCATGTAGGCCGGGGCCACGATGCTGCGCAGGAGGAGCACCAAGACGACGACGATGCCGGCCAGCACCAACGCCATGACCCGCACGAAGTCGCGATCCATCATCGCCCGCAGATCAAGGAGGATGGCGGACGCGCCGCTGACGTAGCCCCGGCTGGCGTGGGTCACCTGGTCGCGCAGGCGCGCCACCGTCTCCATGGCGGCGGGAGAGTAGGGCTCGTCGGCCAGGATGACTTGCAGGCGGGCGGCATCGCCGGGCGGCGTGGTGTAGGTATCCAGCAGACGGGTGAAGTCCTGGTTGCCCGCGACGAGCGCGGTAGGAATGAGGAAAGCATTCTTGGCGGCCATGCCAGCAGCCAGCGCGCGCAGGCCCGTCTGCAAGTCATCCACACCGGCCAGGAGCGCGGCCAGCGCCGACTCTGCTTCCTCTGAGCCCAGGCCGTCCGCCGGGATGTAGGTCGCGTCGGGGAGGGCCTTTGCCGCTGCCGTCGCCAGCCGTTCCAACGCCGCCGACAGGTCGGCCAGGCCCGCGCCGAGGGCCGGTAGCGGGTTAGGGGCCGTTTCCGCGCCAGGGCGGACGGTCTTCGGCGCGAAGGTCGCCTGCGGCATCTCCTCGCGCACCGCCTTTGCCAGCGTGGCCAGGTCGTCCGCCGCGGCCTTGATTTCGGTGGCGACGGCGGCGAGGGCGGGCATGAGGTCCTGGGCGTTCCCTGGCAGGCTCTTCGGCAAGAAGGTCGCCTGGGGGAGCGTCGTGGCGGCGGTGGCCGCCAGACCGGCGAAGGCATCGCGCAGCACGGGCAGCCCCTTCTTGGCCTGGGCGATGAGGTCGGCGGCCTTGCTCACGTCTATCGTCTTCAGCGCGGCGCCCATCTCCTTTGACACGGCCAGCGCGGTCTGGTAGTCCTTCGTCTCTTTGAGGGCGGGATAGGCCGCGCCCAGTTCGTCCAGATACGCGCCCAGGGCCTCCATCTGCTCGCCCGCCGACGGCTCACCCGGCTTGGGCATGAACGACAGCGGGTTCTCATCCAACGCTTTGCTCATGGCGTCCAGCCGCTGCGCGATGGCGCCCAGTTGCCCGCTGACCAGGAGGCCCTGCTGCAATTGGGCCGTCGCCGTCTGCGCCTTCAGGAGATGGTCGGCAGCGGAGCGAAAGGCCGGTTTCAGCGCCAACGCCGGGTAAGCAGAGACGAGTTCCCGCAGATAGTCGCCCAGCGCGGCAGCGGCCTTCGCCTGGTCGGGCGAGGCCGTCAGTTTGACTACCGCTGCCGGGTCCGCCAATGCCGCTGCCTGGCTACCCAGCCCCGCGGCCACCTTTTCCAGTTGCGTGGAGACCAGGAGCGAATCGGTGATGCCCTTCGTCGTGGCATCTATGCGGTCCAGCGCGGCCAGCGCATCCGGGTAGCCATCCATCTTGGCGACGGCGGGATGGGCCTGGGCGAGGCCGGTCAGGTAGGTGCGCAGGGCCGCCATCTCGCGGGCCATCTCGCTCAACTTCCCCACAGCCGACAGGTCGGCCTGGCTCAATTGCGCGCGGGCATCGGCGATGCCTATGGCGGCCTCGGCCAGCTGGTTGCCCACCAGGAGACGTTGCTGCATGGCCTTGACGTCTTCTTCCAGGCGATCCAGCCCCTTGCGGACGGACTGGTACTCAGGGCCACTCCCCACCAAAAGATCGGGCGAAGCGGCCACTTCGTCCAGGTAGGCGCGCAGGGTGTTGAGGCCCGCGAGCACCTCATCCACGTCTAGTTGCGCCAGGGCGGAGGCGACGCCCGTCTGTGCGCGCAGGTCGTCCATCTGGTCGGCAATGAGAAGGAGTTGCTTGTCCACGCGGAGGGCGTCACCCAGGGCGGGGTCGCCACGCCCGACGGGCGCGGTCAGGCTGCGCACGTCGGCCACGCCCGGCACCTGCAGAAGTTCATGGGTGAGGGCATAGATGCGGGCGATCCCCTGGGGGCTGCGGGTGTTGGGGATCTCGGTGATGATGACTTCCAATGGCTGGACCTCGCCCGCACCCATGCTGCCGGAGAGGAGCAAGAAGCCCGCCTTGGAAGGGACGCTGGGCGGCAGGTCGGCCAGGAGGTCAAAGGTGCGGCGCTGGCCCCGGCCATAGACGACCAACGGCACCAGGACGACGACCCCCAGGGCCAGAGGGAGCCAGGGTCGGTTCGTGACCCAGGTTGCCAAACGCTCCCAGAAGCCTCCTTCCTTAGCGTGGCGTGGATGCCCCGGCCAGAAGGCCCAACGGCCCAACACCGCCAGGAGCGCGGGGGTCAGGGTGAGGCCGGCCAGGAGGGCGATGAAGATACCGATAGCCATGCTGGGGCCGGTGTTGGAGAAGAGCCGCAGTTCGGCGAAGTACATGGCCGCCATGCCGACGATGACCGTGCCCGCGCTGCTGGTGATCGTCTCGCCGACGCGGCTGACGGTGTGGCGGGCCGCGTCGGGGCCGCTGTGGTTGTCGGCCATGTACTCGCGGAAGCGGCTGACCAGGAAGAGGCAATAGTCGGTGCCCGCGCCGAAGAGGAGCACCACCAGGAAAACGTCGGTGAAACTGGAGACCTTCCAACCGTAGAGGCTGAGACCGGCCACCACCTTGCGAGAGATGCCGTAGGCCATGCCGATGGTCGCCAGCGGGATGATGGGCGAAACGGGCGAGCGGTAGATGATGAGGAGGACGGCGATCACCAGGACGACGGTGATGAGGGTGGTGCTCTCTGCGCTTGCCAACGCGTTGTTCAGGTAGTCTTGGGCGATGGCCGCGCTGCCAGTGACGTAGCCGGTCAGTCCGGCGGGCGCGCGGTCCAGCCGCGCCTGGATGACCTCCAGCGCGTGTTGCACGCCCTCGTCGTGAGAGGTGCCGCGCATCCCGACTACGATCATCGCCACCTGGTTGTCCTGGCTGAGCAGGCGGCTCGCCAGGGCGGGGTCTGTGGGAGAGAGAACCTCGCCGGTGACGCCAGGCGCGGCCTCGTTTTGCAACCAGGCAACCAGTTCCGCCAGGTAAGCCTGGGCCGCCTCATCTCGCAATGACCCGCCCTCGCTTTTGATGACGAGGACGGCCTGGCTGGGCGAGGCCTGGTCGGGGAAGTATTCGGCGGCAACCTCGGCAGCGACCAGGCTGGGCTGACCCAGAGGGAGGAAATCGCTCTGCTCGGAAACGGCAACGTCGCCGATGTCCGGGGCGGCGAGAGTGACGACGACGAGCACGGCGACCCAGAAGGCGATCACCGGATAACGATACTTGGCCGCGAAGCGGCCGATCCTGTCAAACATATTGCGTGAACGTACCTCCCTGGATGTGAGGATGGGATAGGTGAGCCGGCACCTCGCCAGCGATCTTCTCCGGCCACTCGGTGGTCAGGATCAGACGATGCAGGGTGTGCAGGTGCAAGAGCGACACCAGCGAGTGGGCCAGGTCCATGCCGATCTGAATGGATGCCCAGATGACGTCGGCAGATTCGCCGCGGCGGATCATCGGCTGGGCCACGTGCTGCAAGAACGCCTCTACCTCAAAGCCGGCGATCTGGGCCAGGTTCTCGGAGACAGGCGCCAGGGTCTCCAACGGGATGCCCAACTCCGCGGCCCGCTTGAAGAGCCTCCCAATGACGACGTTATCGGGATGGTAGAGAGGCTCTCCCCCGCCCTCCTCCGCTTGGGGTTGGGGGAAGACCAGGTGCATGGCCGCCAGGCGGCGCAGCGTCGCCTCGTCTAACCCGGTCTCGGCCAGGAGTTGCGCCCAGGTGACGCCCGGCTGGTCAGGGTCTGCCGCGATCTTGCGGAAGAGGCGATCACGCACGTCCAGCAACAGGGCGACGTCCACGCCCCCTGCCTCCCGCTGCAACACTTGCTTCATCTGCGGCAAAGAGAGGTTGTGCCGTTCCCTCATCTCGCGGATCAGTTTCAGGCCCGCCACGAAACGGCGGTCGTAATAGGCCATGTTGCGAGCGGTCTTTTGCGGCTCCGGCAGGAGGCCCTCTTTGATGTAGAAGAGGATCGTCGCCCGCGGAAAGCCGGTGATGCGCTCCAACTCTCGCATGGGGATCTGGTCGGGTTTGTGTGGCATGAGACCCCTCCTGTCAAGCACAAAGTATAAAGTGAAACCTTCTACTTGTCAAATGAGAGGGAATTGACTGGGGGCAATATTCTCATGGTGAAGGTGGAAAGAATCCTAGAGCCCTAATTCACTCAGGGCGGCAGGAGGATAACGGGGGGTGAGGACGGAGGCAAGGCGATTGTGCTGCTCTCTGTCAAGGGTCACCAGGGTGCTCCCGAAGCGGAGGGCAACGGTCGCATAAACGGCGTCGCTGCCCCGCACGCGGTGCAGGGCAGCCACCTCAGCCGTCTGTCTTGCCAGGGCCGTATCCAGAGACACCAGGACCAGATGCGGCAACCGGATGAGAGCAGCCACGAACTGGCGTGGGAGCGCAGGGTCCCCGCTGCCCCGTGCGATGGTGGCCGAGACCTCTGGTAGGAGGAGGGTAGGGACGACGATGGGGATGGCCTCGGCCTGCAGGTGAGCCAGGAAGCGTTGGCTATCGGGCTGGCCGGCCTCGTGGACGTTAAAAGCATTGAGAAAGACGCTGGCATCAACGGTGTAAGGCCCCGGCACCGGGTCGGCCTCCTAACGTAGTACAGAGTACCTAACGACGCATCTCGGAGAGCAACTCGGCGCTGGTCTGGGGCGGTTGCCAGGTGCGCCCAATCTCCCGACCCAAGCGAATCAACTCCTCCCAGGGGCTGGCTTCTTCCGCGCCGGAGGGTACCTGGGGCACGGGTTCTTCCAGAGGGATAAGCAAGGCGACGGGCCGTCCGTGATGGGTGATGAGATAACGCTTCCGTCGCTCTTTCACGTTGCGCACGATCTCTGAAGCGTGGGTTTTCAGTTCCCTCACACCGATACCATCCATAGACCCTCCCTGTCGTGGTTCTACATGTGACCACATTATACCTCATGCGGAGGGCAAGGTCAATCTCACGGGCGTTTCCAGAATCGCCACCAGGGGTGGGGCTCAGCCGTAGCCCGCTCGGCCGGAAGTAGAGGCGTTGCGTGCAACGCCTCTACAGTCCCCAGCGCGGCGGTCAGCGCCTGGCGCAGATAGTCGCGCTCGCCGGTCGCCTGCTGCACCAGCGCATCCAACTTCGCCACCTCCCCTTGCAGGCGGGCGACCTGCAATTCCAGGGCGGCCACGTCGGGCGACTTCTGCCCGTCTGTCCTCGCGGCGGGCCTCTCTTCGCCCGGCCTGGCGAAACCCGATAGATCCACCATCTTGCCCACCGGCGTCTCGGCCACCGGCAGGCGCCCTTCGGCCAGCCACCGGCGGATGGTGCGCGGGCTCTTGCCGAACCGCCGCGCCGCCTCGGCCACCGTCACCAACAACAGTTGATCGTCCATGTACACTCCACCCCTATATAATCGGCACTCTACCGCCGGATTTCACCGCTGTCAAACTAGGGGAGAAGGGGGATGTCTGGTATAATCGTCCTATTCCAAACCTTAGGGTTTAAGGTGGCTCAATGACCGGACTCAACCGTGCCGTCGTGCGCAGCCTGGTGATCAGCAGCCTGGCCCTCTACTTCGGCTTTGGCATCTGGCAGGGTCTCTTCAACAACTTCGCGGTGGAAGCCATCGGCATCCGCGCCGACCAGATCGGCCTCCTGCAATCGCTGCGCGAGGTTCCCGGCCTCCTGGGGTTCTGGCTTGCCTTCCTGGCCCTGGTCCTGGCCGAGTTGGACGTCCTCAGCATCAGTGCCGTCATCATGGGCATCGGCATGGTCGCTACCGGCATGGCGCAGACCTGGACACAACTGATCTTTGGCGTCCTGGTGACCAGCATCGGCTTCCATGCCTTCTACCCCAACGCCTCGGCGATTGTGCTGATGCTGACGGAGGAGAAAGAGACGCCCCGACTGTTAGGGGCACTTCAGATGGTGTCAGCCATCGCGGCGGTGGCAGCCTCGTTGACCATCATCGTCCTGGTGGGTCGCCTCGGTTTCAGCCGCCTCTTTTACGTGACCGGCGTGCTAACCATCGTGGGAGGCATCCTGTCGTGGGGGAGGCGAGGCCTGGGCGCGCGCCAGGTGCAGCGGCGACGGATCATCCTGCGGCGACGCTACTGGCTCTACTACCTCCTCACCTTCCTCCTGGGGAGCCGCCGCCACATCTTCACCACCTTTGCCATCTTCCTGCTGGTGCGCGAGTTCCACATGCCCGCCCAGCAGACGGCCATCCTCTTCCTCATCAACAGCGTCCTGGGGGTTCTGCTCTACCGGCGCGCCGGGGTGATCGTCGGTCGCTTCGGCGAGAGGCCGGTCTTGGCCGTCTGTTTCATCCTGCTGATCGCCATCTTCGTCGGCTATGCTACCATCCAATCCCTCGCCATCCTGGCCGCCCTCTTCGTGGCCGACAACTTCCTCGCCGGGTTAGAGTTCGCCCTCTCCTCCTACTTCAAGAAGATCGCCGTCACCCCTGAGGAGATCACCAGCAACCTGAGCCTCTCGCAGACGATCAACCACCTGGCCGCCGTCTTTGTGCCGATTGTGGGGGGCATCGCCTGGGAGACGTTTGGCTCCAGCGTGCCCTTCCTGGCGGGCGTGGTCATCATGCTCATCTCCCTGGGGCTCCTCTGGTTCATGAGGCCGGAGAGCGCGCCTGTGGCTGCGCCCGTGGCCTCTCCCGTGCCGTAGCCTGCTAGGTGGTCATGCGCACCGCGACCTCCAGGGTGAACTGGTCGCCCAGAGCCTCCAGGTAGCGCCGCAGGGTTCTCAGGGTATAGGCTTCGTACCCCCGTTTCTCAATGCGGGCCACCTGTGCCTGCGAGACGCCCATGCGTTGGGCAACCTCCTGTTGCGTCAGCCCCGTGGCCTGGCGAGCCTCCACCAGTTGCAGCCAGAGTTCCTTCTTCTTGGCCTCTTCCTCATAGATCCGGCGGAATGCAGGGTCGGCCATTTGTTTAGCCCAGTACTCCTCATAGTGTCTCTGCCCCTCACTTTTTACTCGTTCTTGTGGTGTGTTCATGGTGTTTATCGCCTCCTTCTTTCCCGCGCTAAGAATGCTGAGTATCGTCGCCTCGCCACCTCCAGTTCCCGGTGCGGGGTCTTTTGCGTTTTCTTTTGGAATCCGTGCAGAAAGACGATCCTTCGTCCAGTGAAGAAGAAGTAGAAGACCCGATAAATATTGGTCATGCTTTCCTCTCGCAATTCCCAGAGGTCGCCCTCCAGGTGGCGCGCTAGAGGTTCTCTTGCCTGGATGTGGCGCAGCCGTAACTGTTCCATAGACCAGCGGAAGCGAGCACGGGTTTTGAGGTCCAGGCTGTCCAGAAATTCGGCAACCGGGCTGGTGCCGTCATCCTCTAGGTAGAACTCGGTTGTCCACTCTCCCAGGTCTGTCATCATACTGATTTTAGTATATCCGGTGGGGATTGTCAACTATCCATCGCCCCACCGGCAGGGCCATTTCGTTTTCGGAGCGCGCCGGTCATCTATACAAGAACAAAGTGATCCCGCAATGGGCCTTGTAGCCTATGGACGGCAACAGGAATTGGTGGTATGTTAAGATATGGCATCGCTCCACAAAGCGGGAGAACCCGCCATGCACGCCCAATGGGTGGGCACTTCCCACCGTCGTCTCCCCGCGCTCACGCGGCTCCAAGACCTCCTGCGCAAAGACCCCCGGCAAGAGAAGACGTTATCCGTCCGCAACAGAACCCTGACCCTCATCGTTCTGGTGATCGCCGCCCAGACCTTATCTCTCTATTTTACCTCCATCGCCTTGCTCGGTAGCATCGCCGACTACGAGAAGCAAAGCACCCAGAAGAGCATTGAACTGGCCCGGCATAACTTGCTCGGCGGTCTAGCCACTTTGGACGCCCTGACCTTTGAGCGGGCGATGGGCGATACCACAGGTATCTCGGTGGGGGCGAACGTCACCAAGAGAACCTTCGCCGATATGCGGCTCAACCTGATCTTGTTCGTCCACCCTTCGGGGCAAACGATCTTCGGCAAAGCCTTTGACTTACAGAAAGAAGAGGAGATGCCTGTTCCCCAGAGCCTACAGGACCGCTTCTCTACCGAGGAGATTCTGGTGCGTCACTCTTATCCGGGAAGCAGTATCACGGGGATCATTCTCCTGCCCGAAGGCCCTATGCTTGTAACCTCGCGGCCCGTCCTCAGCGATGACAAAGGCTCCATTGTGGGGACCCTGATTGCCGGGCGTTACCTGGATGCTGCCGCAATAGAGCGTCTGGCCACGGAAACCCATTTGTCCCTCGCCTTACGGCGTTTGGACGACCCGCAGATGCCCCTGGACTTCATGGAGGCCCTCACGTCCCTGTCCGCAGAGTCGCCAGTGGTCATCCAGCCCCTGAGCGCGCAGACGATTGTGGGCTATACTCTGCTCAACAACATCTACGGCCAACCCAGCCTGGTGCTGAGGATCACCGTTCCCAGAGACGTCTATCGGCGGACCCAGGTCGGTCTGCGTTTCTTCGCCTTCTCGCTGTTGGCGGTTGATCTGCTCCTCGGCCTCTTGCTCCTGCTCCTCTTCGTGCGGAAATTGCAACGCATGAACGCACAACTGTTAGAGGCGGTCAAAGCCAGGGACGAGATGATTCAGAACGTCTCTCACGAACTACGCCCCCCCCTGACCCACATCATGGGTTACAGCGAATTTCTGACCGACCAGACCTTGAGTGGCGAGATGAAGCCGGAACAGTTGCAGGCCGTGGGGGTCATCCGTGATCGGGCTCAGGCCCTCAGCCGCCTGGTGAACACCCTGCTGAGCCTGCAAGCGTTGACGCCGGAGCGTCTCGCCTGGGAAGAGGTGGACTTGGGACGACTGATGAACTACACGGCGGCGATCTGGCAGGAGCGGGTCCAGACGGCGCAGGTATCGTTGGACGTCCAGGTGGCACCGGGGTTACCGGCGGTCAGGGGCGATTTCTACAGGTTACAGGAAGCGCTGGATCAGATCGTGGACAACGCCCTCAAGTTTATAGAAGAGAAGGGGAAGATCAGCCTGCGGGCCGAGCCTCACCATCACGAGGTCTGGCTCTCCATCTCGGACACGGGCATCGGCATTCCCCGCGAGAAGCTTGAGGTCATCTTTGAGCGATTCTACCAGGTGGACGGCTCCCGTACCCGCCGTCACGGTGGCACGGGCATCGGCCTGGCCCTGGTGCGCAAGATCGTTTCCCTCCACGGCGGGCGCATCTGGGCCGAAAGCGACGGGGTCGCCGGGCACGGCACGACCTTCCGCATCGCGCTCCCCGCAACCGCGAACCACAAAAGTCTGGCAGACCTTTAGGCCATCGGTTGGAAACCGACGGCTAACGGGTTAGCCCGCAGGCGGCTACCGTGTACGCCTGGCGTACGCGACAGATTGACGCCGCCCCGCGGGGTAGGGTACGGAGTACCTAGAAACCCGCTTTGCGCCTGTCGGCTTGCGCCGACTAGGTGCAAGCGAGGTTTCTTGTACCTACCAGCCGTCGGATTTATCCGATGGCGGCCTGTTCCCAGACCTCTCAGACAGCCTCCTGAACAGGGCTCCTCTTCGCGGCCCCGCCTATCAAAGTTGTGGGTAACGATGAGATTCGGGAGAGGGGCGATCCTGTCTCTGCCACCGGCCACCTGTTGCGATATTCTCCACCCGCGCCCGTACCGCCTTGATCACACCCCGCACCGCAGGGACGCGGATCACCAGCAAGGCCAACACCGCCGCACCGTACAGCAGCGGCTCGCGGACATCCGACTTCACCAGCCAGACGAAATGAATGACCGCCAGGATGCCCGCCAGATAGGCCAGTTGGTGCAGCCGCGTCCAGCGTTTCTTGAGCCTTCTCTGCCACCCCTTCGTAGAGGTGATCGCCAGAGGCAGGAGGATCATGAAGGCAGCGAAGCCGACCAGGGCAAAACGCTTCTCAAAGATCGCCTCCTTCAGAAGTGCCAGGTCAAGGCCGTAGTCAATCCAGACGAAGATCAGGAAGTGCATCCCCGCGTACAGGAAGGCATAAAGTCCCAAGGCGCGGCGCAGGCGCAACGCCTGCCGGAGGCCGAACACGACGTTGGCCGGTGTGCAAGCCAGGGAAAGCACCAGGAGCACCAGCGCGTATTTGCCCGTGCGGAAGGTGGCCTCCTGGATCGGGTTGACGGTCAGGTTGTCGTGGGCGTAGTCCCACACCAGGACCGCCAGCGGCACGAGCGCGCCGACGTGGGCCGCGATCTGCCACCACGCCATCTTGGCAACGGGCAGCCTCTCCCAGAACTTCCGCAGGGTGAGCATCAATAGAACTTCCTCAGATCCATGTCGGCGTAGAGGCTGGCGACTTCCTCTTCGTAGCCGTTGAACATCAGGGTCTTGCGGCGGCCCAGCTCGCCGATGCGTCGCTCCGACGACTGCGACCAGCGCGGGTGGTTCACCGTCGGATTGACGTTGGCGTAGAAGCCGTATTCGTTGGGCGCGGCGTCCATCCACAACGAGGTCGGCTGCTCTTCCACCAGGTCAATCTTCACGATGGACTTGATGCTCTTGAAACCGTATTTCCAGGGCACTACCAGACGCACTGGCGCGCCGTTTTGCGGCAAGAGCGACTTCCCGTAGAGGCCGGTGGAGAGGATCGCCAGATCGTGCATCGCCTCATCCAGACGCAGCCCCTCAACGTAGGGCCAACTGTACCAGGGACTCCTCTGGCCGGGAAACTGCTTCTGGTCAAAGAGCGTCTCAAAGCGCACGTACTTCGCTTTGGAGGTCGGCTCCACTTCCTTGAGCAATTTCGCCAGCGGGAACCCCAGCCAGGGGATCACCATGGACCAGGCCTCCACACAGCGCAGACGATAGACCCGCTCCTCCTCGCCGAACTTGCGCTCCAACTCCGCCACGTCGAAGGTCTTGGGCTTATTCACCAGCCCGCCCACCGTCACCGTCCACGGCGAGGCCTGGAAATTCCTGGCGAGGGGGGCTACCGCTTCTTTTTCCATGCTGAACTCGTAGAAGTTGTTGTAGGTGGTGACCGCTTCAAACGGCGTCAGGGCATCCCCCAACTCGTCCGTGGTGGCGCTGGCTTTGGGTGGCACCGGCGTCCCCTGGGCGGGGTCCGGCGTCGGCGGGGCCGCGGGGCTGCTGCCGCACGCAGCGAGGGCTGCCGATGAGAGCGCGACCGCCGCCACCCCCTTCATGAACTTGCGCCGCGACAGATAGACCGACTCCGGCGTGATTTCCGACGAACGAATCGGTATCATTTACGTTTCCCCCTTCCTCAGACATCCTCTTCAACGGAACCAACTATCTCTCAAGATAATGATTCTGCCACCAATATCGCGCTATTTTATTACAAAATTCGTAAAAAATCTAGCGGAAATCTTACAGATTGGGCGCGGAAAGCCGTAGGGGCGTTCAATTGAACGCCCCTACATGGGGCCGTTCTTGACAACGGCCAGGCGGTCAGTGCCCTGTCTCACTCAAGACAGATTGTGGTATAATGGGGGGTGTGGGAGAGGAATAAAAAGGATCGGGGACCTCTTACGAGGGAACGCCCAGTTCAGCTCACGGAGTGGTTACCGTGAGGTCCCTGAGCCACCCGATCACTACAATCTAATTGTAGTACGAAATGGCCGGAAAGTCAATAGTACGACGGCCGACCGCGGACGGCGGTCCGTCGTCGGTTACAAGATGATCCCCCGAAGGAGATCACCTATGGCAGACGTGAACGCTCGCGTGCAAACCGTGATGGAAGACCTGATCGCCCGCGGCGTGGAGCGCGGCTTGCAGGTCGCTGCGTACCTGAATGGGGAGTTGGTGGTAGATGCCTGGGCCGGACTCGCCGACGCCGCTACTGGCCGGCCCGTAGATGGCGACACCCTGTTCACCGTCTTCTCTACGACCAAAGGGATCACCGCCACGGTCATTCACCTCCTGGCCGACCGCGGCCTGCTGGATTACGACACACCCATCGCGGAATATTGGCCGGAGTTCGGCGCGCACGGCAAGGAACGCATCACGGTGCGCCAGGCCCTGACGCACACCGCTGGCATCCCCCAGATGCCGGATAATGTGCTGAATGGTGATGTCAGCGATTGGGAGTGGATGTGCCAGGATTGGGATTGGATGTGCCGGGCCATCGCGGACTTGACCCCCCTGTGGGAGCCTGGCACGGCCACCGGTTATCACGGCGCGACCTTTGGCTGGATCCTGGGGGAAGTGGCCCGCCGCGTGGATGGGCGGCCCATCGCCCAGATCGTCCAGGACGAAATCTGCCGGCCGCTTGGGATCACCTCTCTCTACCTTAGCATCCCGGATGCCGTAGAGCCGCGTGTCGCGTCGTTGAAGAATGGGCCGTCCTCGCTCCCACCCCCGCCGCCAGATGCCCTCGTATGGCGCGTAATTCCAGGGCTCGAGCACATTGACGAGGTTTTCAACCGGACGGCCTTCCGCCATGCTGTCATGCCCGCTAGCAGCGGCATCATGAATGCGCGGGCGCTTGCCCGCCACTATGCGGCTCTTGCCTGCGGCGAACTGGACGGCGTCCGGCTCCTGACGCCGGAGCGTATCAGAATCGCCACCACATTGCAGACTGAGGAAGTTGACCTGGTGTTAGGCGTCCCGGGGCGCAAAGCCCTGGGATACTGGCTAGGAGAGCCGCTCTCCCCCATGGCCGAACGCCTTACGGCGTTCGGCCACACGGGCCTTGGGGGATCCGTCGGTTTCGCCGATCCTGAGTACCGGTTCGTGTTTGGGCTGACGAAAAACAGCCTTGTCGGTAGCCTGCCGGGTGAGGATGCGGCCTACCTTATCGCGCGGGAGGTGCGGGCCGCACTCGGCATTCCAGAGGCGGGGTGAGCCATACGTTGGGAGTCCACCATCGAATAAATCCGGCGGCTGTGCGTTCGTGCCAGGTAGGGGCGAGGCATGCCTCGCCCCTACAATGCGTTTCCTGACCCGTGTGGCGTCGGTTTCAACCGATGGCCGGTGCTCGCTCAGAGACAGGGGGAAGATCATGGAACTAGAAGGCAAAGTTGCCATCGTCACGGGCGGCG
This sequence comes from Anaerolineae bacterium, assembly GCA_020853075.1. Lineage (GTDB taxonomy): Bacteria > Chloroflexota > Anaerolineae > JADYZS01 > JADYZS01 > JADYZS01. Next base: position 16,364 of record JADYZS010000009.1, read on the forward strand.
CGGTCCGCCTGGGGAGGGCCCTGGCCCTGGCGCTCGCCTACCAAGGCGTCCGGCTGGCACTCCACTACGGCTCGTCGGAGACGCAGGCCGCAGATACCATCGCCCAGATAGAGGCCGTCGGCGGCGAGGCTCTCGCCATCCAGGCCGACCTGACTCGGCTGGAGGAGACACGCACTATCGTCTCCCGCGCCGCTCAGCACTTCGGCCAGGTGGATATCCTGGTCAACAGCGCGGCCATCTTTGAACCGGGCGACCTCTCCCACACCACGGAAGAGAATTGGGACAGGCACTTCGCCATCAATCTCAAATCGCCCTTCTTCTTGAGCCAGGCTTTTGCTGCGCACGTGGGCCGCACACGCCGGGGGCACATCATCAACATCGCCGACTGGCGCGCCTTCCGCCCCGGCACCCACTACATGGCCTACACCATGACCAAAGGCGCGCTCATCACCATGACCCTGAGCCTGGCGCTGGCGGCGGCCCCCAACATCCAGGTCAACGCCATTGCGCCGGGTATGATCCTTCCTCCTCCCGGCCAGGGCCAGGCCTACCTGGATCAACGGGCGCAGACCATCCCCGCCCGGCGTCCCGGCACGCCCGCAGAAGTAGCAAAGGCATTCCTTTATCTGCTGGATTCCGATTTCGTCACCGGAGAAGTAATCTTCGTCACTGGCGGCGAGCACCTTTAAGGGTATAATAAACGTTAACGTTCATGGCCGACCAGATCCAGATCAAAGACCTCCTCCTCCGCACCATCATCGGCATCAACGACGAGGAACGCCGTAACAAGCAGGATGTCCTCATCAACCTCGTGCTGTATGCCGATACGCGCGCGGCCGGCGCCTCCGACGACATCGCCGATGCCGTCAACTATCGCACCCTCACCAAGCGCATCATCGGCCTGGTAGAGGGCTCGCAGTTCTACCTGGTGGAGAAGATGGCCGCCGAGATCGCCGCCCTCTGCCTGGAAGATGCGAGGGTGGAGCGGGTCAGCGTGCGGGTAGAGAAACCGGGCGCGCTCCGCTTTGCCCGCTCCGTCGGCGTTGAGATAGAGCGCGGCCGCGAGCGCGTCCTCATCGCGCTGGGCTCCAACATCAATGCCGAGGAGAATATGCGGGAGGCGGTGCGGCGGCTGGCAGCGCGCGTCCGCCTCCTGGCCGTCTCGCCGGTCTATGAGACGCCGCCAGTGGGCACAATCAACCAGCCCAACTTCCTGAACGCAGCGGCTCTGATAGAGACGGGCCTGGCTCCCGCGGATCTGAAGGCGCAGGTGCTGGATGCGATTGAGCAGGAGTTGGGGCGGGTGCGCACGGCAGACAAGAACGCGCCTCGCACCATTGACCTGGACATCGCCCTCTACGGCGATCAGGTGCTGGACCTAGACCACCGGCACATCCCCGACCCCGACATCCTGAAATACCCGCACCTGGCGCTGCCGCTGGCCGACCTTGCGCCGGAGCAGCGTCATCCGGAGACCGGCGAGACGCTGCGAGAGATCGCCCAACGGCTGGCGGCGAGCGGCATCGTGCGGCGAGAGGATGTGGTGCTTGGGCCGTAGTGGCAGTTAAAACTCACCACAAAGACACGAAGACACAAAAGTCAGCGGATAGGTAGCAGATTAGCGGATGGCCGTCCCGTAGAGACATTTATCCGCTAATCCGTCGCTTGCACCTCGTCGGCGCCGTATATACCATGCTGTCACTCTACGGTGCAAGCCGACAGGCTACGCCAAAGGCATCCGCTGACGTCAAACCAGTCAGGAGAAAGGCAATGCCCCCCTTAAAAATCCATCCCCCCGACTTTGACGTCTTTCGCGGCGACTTGGAAGGAAGGGATGAGGAATGTCACGAGATAGAATGTGCCGTGGAGGACATTCTGACCGCCATTGGCGAAGACCCGCACCGGGAAGGGCTGTTGAAGACGCCCACTCGCGTGGCGCGCATGTTTGAAGAGTTGACCGCTGGTTACCACGTGGACCCGGTGCGCCTCATCAACGACGCCATCTTTGACGTCCATTACGACCAGATGGTGATCGTGGCCGGCATTGACTATTACAGCCTATGCGAGCACCACCTCCTGCCGTTCATGGGCAAGGCCCACGTGGGCTACATCCCCAACGGCAAGGTGATCGGCCTGAGCAAAATCCCGCGCATCGTGGAGATGTACGCCCGCCGCCTGCAATTGCAGGAGCGGATGACCCAGCAGATCGCCGAGTTCCTGAACGAAACGCTCCACCCGCTGGGGGTGGCCGTCGTCGCCGAGGGGATGCACATGTGCGCGGCGATGCGCGGCGTGAAGAAGGCCAACGCGCGCATGGTCACCAGCGCCATGTTGGGCACGTTCAAGGAGAACCAGTCCACGCGCAATGAGTTCTTTGAGCACATCGGGCGCGTCCACTCCTCCGCCGATGAGTAGTGGAATTAGGCGTTGTAACATATCTTGACATTTCGCCTGGGGAGCACTATAATCGCCCAGCCGGTACGCAGGGAGGCCAACGTTGTCCTCATAAGTCAACGAGAGGATGTAGCCCACATCCTACGATGAAAGAACAGAAAGGAGGGGATAGCAGAATGAAAAAAACGTTACTGCTGTCCTTGTTACTGGTAGGAGTGTTGTTGATCTCGTCTGTGACCTCGGCCCTGGCAGCGCCGGGCGGCGTTACAGACCCGAACGTGCTCAAAGAGTTGGCAGCGGTTCGCCGGGCAACGGCGAAGTATCATGCCGTGAGTGTGGCAGAGGCCGACGGCTATGTCTCCACGGTGGACTGTGTAGCGTCCCCGGCCGGTGGCATGGGGATTCACTACGTGAACTTCGGCCTGTTCAGCGACCAGGCTCTCAACCCCCTGGCGCCCGAGGTGCTGCTCTACGCTCCTAGGGCGAATGGCGTGAAGTTGGTCGCCGTGGAGTATGTGCAAGTCGCCCTCGCCAACACACCCACAGGCCCTGCGCCGTGGTTTGATCCCGCACCGCCGCCCCTCGGCTGGTATAACCCTGTGCCGTCCCTGTTCGGTCAGACCTTCGTTGGCCCGATGCCCGGTCACTTTCCGGGGATGCCGTGGCACACCGAATTGCACGTCTGGGTATGGCAGGGGAATCCGGCAGGCATCTTCGCCGAGTTCAATCCCAACGTGCGCTGCCCCTAACCTTCGTGGGGCGAGCGTGCTTGCTGTGAAGTAAAAGGGCGGTTTCTCTCCCGGCGTACCCTGTGGGAAGCGGCTGCCTCCGCTGTGAGCGGAGACAGCCGCTTACTCACTCCGACCCTGCGAATCGGCTGCGGGATGGTGACAACATGGCCCCGCGCAAGGCGCTTCTCACCCTCTGGCCCCTTCTTGGCGCTTTCCTGACGTTCTTTGCCCACTTCTTCGCCTTCGCCCGCGCCGAGCCGAGCGCCACGGTCCCCCGCTTCCCGCCGGGGTTCTACACCGCGTCGGACTCGGCGGGGAAAGGGCGCACCGTCTCGCTGGTGGACGGCATCCACCGCCGCTGGGCCTGGTGCTTCATTGAGCCAACGGGGCCGGGGGAGTACGACTGGTCCATCGTGGAGGATTGGCTGGCGGGCAACGACGCGGCAAACAAAAAGAGCGTCTTCAGCCTTCTGGTCAAAGAGGAGCCTTTCGGCACGCCGTGGGCCAACTGCACCGCCGCCGCGCCGCCATGGGTGTTGACCCCTCCCTACGGCCCGATCCCTTACAGCCTGACCGTCACCACCACGGTGCTGCTCCTCAACTACGACCATCCGAACGTGCAACAGGCCCTGGCGCGCACCATCGCTGCGCTGGGCGCACGCTACAACGGCGACTCTCGCATCCCTTCGGTACAGATCGGCGCGGGCCACTGGAGCGAGAACCGCCCCTACGCCCGCAACGCCAACTGGGACGGCTCGTGCCCCTTCTGCCCGCTGGATAACGGGGCCGCCGAGAAGCAGGTCTATATGGACGCCTGGGGCGGCGGCGGGACGGCCCCGTTGCGCTGGCTCAACTACCTCCGCTTCATGATAGACCAGCACCTGGCCGCCTTCCCCAGCAAACCGCTGGTCATCCAGGTCGCCGGTTCCTTCGGGCTGGACGACCGCACCCGCGCCTTCTACAACGGCCAGACCTACATCCAATACGCGGCCAACCGCGGCATCGGCTTCTTCAACACCGGCATGACCTACGACCTGCTGGACGGCAACGGCGAAGACCGCATCCCCAACGGCGCGTCTCCCATCCCCACCATCTTCATCAACTGGCCCAACGTCTTTAAATACTACGCGGAGACCGCCCGCGCCACCATCGGGCTTGCCGCCGAACACGGCGGCCACGACTGGCCGGGCGATTTCAGCAAGGGGCAGTATTTCTATCCCTGGGCTTTCTACTGGATGGTGCTGGACTCGCTGGACAAGCACATAGACTATATTCAGGTGTTGGGGGCCGATGCCGCCAACCCGGCCAACGCAACGGCCATCCGCTTTTTCCAGAGGCACGCGGGGAAGACCCTGGCGAACACGCCCGGCGTCTTCATCGCCTTCCGCGACACCGAGGGGACGTATCGCCCCGACGGCTGCAACCGGGGCGCGATAGATTGCGAGAGCAACCTTCCCCTCTACGGCTGGGGGAGGCAACGGCCCAACTACGAGTTTTGGGTCTATGAGAAGCGGTCGGCTCCGGGGAGCGCGTCGGTCGTCGGTGGGCTCGGCGCGAGCGCGATGAAGGGCGACCCGTACCGCCTTTCGCCCTGGGCCTTCTACCTCTATCGCTGGCGCAGAACCGACGTCGCCACTGGCAACCGCTACATCTCTCTGGATATTGACGACGGCTGGCCTCATGCACGGCAGAAGCCCCTGAGCGAACCGGGCGGCACCACCGGCTACACGGTCACGGTCACCTACCGGCAGGACGGGGGCCTCTTCCGCCTGGAATACAAGGGCTATGACGGCGCGCGTCGCTACCAGGAACGCCAGAAGGAGAACACGGCGCAGGGTTGGGGCTCCTATTCCTTCGTCCTTACCGATGCCTACCTGGACAACGGGCTGGAGGGCGGCGCGGATATGCGCCTCTACGCGCCTGGTGCGGCGGATACCCGCTTCCATATAGTTTACGTGGAGGCGTTTCAGGGGGTGGGTGGTATCGTAATGGGGAGCCGACCTGAAGAGCGAGATCTCCCCTCACCCCCGACCCCTCTCCCGCAGGCATTGGGAAGAACGCATGAGTACACGGGAGAGGGGAGTTGGCCCATGCCCTCTCCCCTCCGGGGAGAGGGTAGGGTGAGGGGGGATGACGCTCTTACAGCCCCCGCGTTCGCCAATAATGTTCCACCCTCCCCCAACCCTCTCCCTGAGAGGGAGGGGAAGGCATACTTCCTCCCCCTTGTAGGGGGGATGGGGAGGGGGTGGATGGCACTTGAAGGCCAAGACGCTGCGGCCCCCACCCGCCCTGCGGGCTTCCCTCCCCCGCTACGCGGGGGAGGGCCAGGGTGGGGGCCGTTGGTTTCTACCTCCTGGCTCACGGCGACGACCGGCGTCACCCGCAGCCTCTATGCGCTGGCCTTTGCCGATGCGACGCGCGCCTACGCGGCCGGTGCGGATGGCACGCTCCTGCGCACCACCGATGGCGGCCAAACCTGGAACCCGCGCCCCTCCCCTGGCTTCGGCACAGCCCTGGACATCTTCTTTTATAATGCAACCCACGGCTGGGCAGTCACCAACCAGGGCTGGGTCTGGCGCACGACCAACGGCGGCGACAACTGGACGCCCCACAAGGTCTTTGACGCTCACAGCCTGCGGGCTGTCCACTTTGCCGACTCGCTGCGTGGCTGGGCCGTGGGCGATGCGTTGGGGCCCGATGGCTACACCTACGCGGGCGCGGTCTATGCTACGGCTAACGGCGGCGTCACCTGGGCGCGGCAATACCTGGCGGGGCCGCTCCTCCACGGCCTGCACGTTGCGCCCGATGGGCAGACGGGCCTCGCCGTGGGCGACGGGGGGACGGTGTTGCGCACCGGCAACGGCGGCCTTAACTGGGTGGTGACGCCCTCCGCCACGCTGCGCACGCTCCACGACGTCCGTTTTGTGACGCAGAGCCAGGTTTGGACCGTGGGCGGCGACCACGTGGGACAGGAGAACGGCGTCAACGTCTTTGAGTTCGCCTACGTCTTCTTGCAATCGTGGGACGGCGGCCAGACCTGGGCAGTGGCCCAGGAAGGGTATGGCGCCAAGTTCAACCGCGTGCGGGTGGGGGCCGATGGGCTGGGTTGGGCCGCTGGGGTGCGGGGCGCGCTCTGGTGGACCTTTGACGGTGGCCTTTCGTGGGAGCCGGTCGCCAGCGGCACGAGGGAGAACCTCTACGCGCTAGATTTCTCCGCTGGCGGCGGGCTGGCCGCGGGAGCCTGGGGTACGGCGCGCCGCTACGATCTGGCATCGCCGGAGCCGACGCCGACCTTTACCCCCACCTCTACGCCAACCTCCTCTCTTACCTCTACGGAGACACCGACGCCCACCCCGACGGAGACCGCCACGCCGACCCCTACGGAGACGCCTACCCCGACGCCATCCGTCACACCGACAGCGACAGACACGCCAACCGCGACGCCGTCGCCCAGCGCGACCCCCGTGCGGCACTATCTGCCGCTGATTAGCCGGGTACTCAGACCCTAAGGGCCTTCGTAGAGACGACCCGACGGGTCGTCTCTACAGAGACTCTTAGGGGTTTCCCAGATGCAGAACAGGAAGGAGACCATGAGCCTACCAACCGTTTCCCAAACGACCATTACCCAGATCGCCCAATTCGGCCTGCCGGAGCACGCCGGGCCGCGCAAGAAGGTCGTCATCGTTGGCGCGGGGATGGCCGGGCTGGCGGCCGCGTACGAATTGCAACGCGCCGGCCACGAGCCGCTGATCCTGGAAGCGCGCCAGCGCGTCGGCGGTCGCATTGAGACGCTGCGAGAACCCTTCACCCACGGCCTCTACGCCGAGGCGGGGGCCATGCGCATCCCCCAGGTTCACCACCTGACCAGGGCCTACTGCGCCAAGTTCAATCTGAAACTCGCCCCCTTCACCATGGGCAACCCGCGCGCCTACTACTATCTCCACGGCCAGAGATACCGCGCCGCCGACGTTGCCGCGAACCCAGAAATCTTGCCCTTTGACCTTGCCCCCCACGAGCGGGGCAAGACCGCCGGACAGTTGTGGCGCGAAGCGATCAGGGAGATTGAGGAGGCCTTGCGCACAAAGGGCGAGGCGGCCTGGACCGGTATCGCCCAGGAGTTTGACCAGTTCTCCACGCGGGAGTTCCTGGAACACAAGGGCTGGTCGGAGGGCGCGATTGAGATGTACGGCTTGATGGCCGACCAGGAAGCGTTGATGAATTCGTCGTTCCTGGAACTCCTGCGAGAGGACGTCGGCGGCTTCTACGAGGATATGTGGGAGATAGAGGGCGGGATGGACAACCTCCCCAACGCATTCCTTCCCTCATTGGGGAAGAACATTCACTTCGGGGCCAAGATGATCGCCATAGACCAGGGCCCCGACGCGGTGACGATCCATTACGAAACCGCGGCGGGCCGCTTCAGCGCCCGCGGCGATTACGCCATCATCACCGTTCCTTTCCCGGTGCTGCGGCATATTGAGGTACTCAAGCCCTTCTCGCGCGCCAAGCAGCGCGCCATCCGGCAACTCCACTACGACGCCTCCGCCAAGATCCTCTTCCAGAGCCGGACGCGCTTTTGGGAGGAGGATGACGGCATCTACGGCGGCGGCACCATCTCCGACCTCCCGATCCGGGTCACCTATTATCCCGACCACGGGCGCGAGACCGGGCGCGGCGTGATCCTTGCCAGTTACACCTGGTCGGAAGATGCGCAACGTTGGGGCTCCCTCTCGCCGCGTGACCGCATTGAGCAGGCGTTGGAGAACCTGGCCTTGATCCATCCGCAGATCACCGAGGCATACGAGGCCGGCACATCCAAAATGTGGCACGACGACGAATTTGCCGGGGGCGCGTTCGCGCTCTTTGATCCCGGCCAGCAGACGCTCCTCTATGATGCCATCATCGCCCCGGAGGGTCGCATCCACTTCGCGGGCGAGCACGCGTCGCTGGCCCACGCCTGGATTCAGGGCGCGATTGAGTCGGGGCTGCGGGCCGCGTCGCAGATTCACCAGGTGTGACAACAAGACATCTCAAATCAGGAGGACACCATGCCGCCTCGCGTCATCGCCGTGGGTGAATTGCTGGTGGAGGTCATGCGCCAGGAGGTGGACCGGCCCCTGTCAGAGCCGGGCGAACTGGTGGGGCCGTTCCCCAGCGGCGCACCGGCCATATTTCTGGACGCGGCGGCGCGGTTGGGCACACCGTCCGGCTTCATCGGTGTGGTCGGGGCCGACGATTTCGCCGAGTGCATCGTGAGCCGCCTGCGCGCCGACGGCGTAGATACGACACACATCCGCACGGCCCCCGGCTATACCACCGGCATCGCCTTCGTCGCCTATCGCCGCGACGGCAGCCGCAAGTTTGTCTTTCACCTGCCCCAGTCCGCCGCCGCCCTCCTCGGTCCCGACGACGTGAAACCGGAATACGTCGCCGCAGCCCGGTTCGTCCATGTCACCGGCTCGGCCCTCGCCATCAGCGAGAGTGCGCGCCAGGCCTGCTACAAGGCGGCGCGGGCGTGCAAGGCCGCTGGTGGCCGCGTCAGTTTTGACCCCAACGTCCGCCCCGAACTCCTGGGCC
>JADYZS010000010.1 GCA_020853075.1 Anaerolineae bacterium
TCTGAATCAAGGGCAACTGGTCAACCAGGATGTAGCCTACCAGCCCCACCGACGCGCCCAGAATGGTATAGACTACGGCGAAGCCGAGGACGAAGGCCAGCCCGTGGAAGAAGGTGGCGCGCCGGTCTTGCACGATGATGCCTGTGGAGGTCACCGCCGCGCCGCTCAGATAGCCCAGGTAGGCCGGTACGAGCGGCAAGACGCAGGGTGACACAAACGAAAGAAACCCCGCTACCGCCGCTACCCAGAACGAGATCTCGGTCACGTTATTCCAACACCTTGTCCAGTTGTAGAGTCAATATATCCACAGGCAACTGCCCCACGGCAGTCCACCTCATTTTACCATCGTTGTCCAGAATCACGTAAGACGGATGCCCCCGTAGCCGGTAATACTCCAGGGTCGCCTTGCCCTCAGCGAGATTCACGTTGAGCCGTTGGAAGGCCACCCGGTCACCGTACTTCTGCTCCAGCCCATCCACGATGGGCTTCATCGCTTCTCAAGGGGTTCAGGGCTCGTTGAACAAGAAAAGAAAAGTTGGCTGCCCGGCTTCAAGCCCAGCGGGCGTCGGCACGGCGACGGCCTTCTGACTGCCGCAACCGGCCACCACAAGCGCCAGCCCCATGACCAGCACAGCCCAAGATAAATTACGCATTACGCTTTCCCCCTACCAACCGCAAACGGATTCCGCCACGCGAGGGCAAACATCAGCACCGCCAACAGGATGGTGCTCACCACCGATTCCCAGGCCATCACCGGCACGAGGGCAGGGTCCGGCAGACCCGGATAGATACCAACGCCGTAATCCAACCAATCCAGAAACAAAAACCACACGCCCAACGCCAGCGCCTGCCAGGGTCGGGGACGGATGTACGCCAGGAGGAACAACCCCTGCAAAACCATTCCCCAGTGCGTCGCGGTCATGGCGACGCCCATCACGTCCACCTGTCCGCCGACTTTCACCCAATAGAGGAACCAGAAGATGACTGTCCACAGGCCATATTTGAAAAGAGCAAAGGCGGCGAAGAGATTGAGCAAGGGCCACGACCGCCCCAGCAGAATCAGCACGAACGCCGGAATAAAGATGAAAGCACTCCCCGGCGACTTGGGCACGAAGGGCCAGAGCCAGACCGGCGTCACCGCGAGTTGGCCGCCGTACCAGCCGATGACACCCCAGATCGTGCCCACCAGGTTCGCGCCGATGATCAGGAGCGCGGGGAGGGGGCGCATCGCCTGCGCGCTGGCCCACTTGTAGAGCGTAACAAACGGCGAAAGAACGGCAGGGACCGTCGCGCCGCTCATATCACCGTCTGCCCGGCCGCGCCAGGTCGTGCTGCACCTCATGGAAGGCTCGTTCCACGAAGGGAAACGCGAACCAGACGGTGCCGAGCCCGAAGAGCGCACCCGTGAGCAGCCGCATCCAGGAATTGAAGGAGCCGAGCGCGTCTCCCGCGTAGAAGGTGGCCGGCAGCAGATGGCCCGTCAGCCAAGCGAGCCAGGCGTTATCCTGGCGGAAGCCGAAGCCCAGCAGGTCGTTGATCAGGTGCGTGCCACCATCCAGCAGCATCGGCAGCGCCAGTAGCAAATACCATTTGACCGGCAAGGGTCGCAGCCTGCGCCGCAAGAACAAGAACACGAAGGCCCCGATCCAGACGGAGGTGTACATGCTTACCATGCGGTCAGACCAGGCCATCTTCCAGCCCATCTCCGGCGTCCCGATGAACTCTCGCCAGCGTACAATGTTGTCGTAGTAGGGCCAGACCGCCTCAATCTGCTGGATGCTATACGTGGTCTGCGGGCCGTACAGAAAGTACGAACGCTCCGGATACTGGTGGCAGACGACGCTGTATATGGTTTGCAGGAGCCGCCCGGCAGACTCGTTACCTGTGTGCATCAGTACCGGCGCGACCCACGGCAACGTGACGAAGATGCCGTAGAAGAACAGAAACAGAGTCAACCAGTGGCGGCTGATGCCGATGAGCAGGCGATCTATCCAGAGTACCAGTGTATCCGTCCGGTTCACCGCAACGCTTCCAGCCATCAGGACGATCCTTCCTCAAGATTCCGCCATCGGATGAAATCCGACGGCTACTATATCAAGCCCGCAAAGCGGGCTTACCTGCTGTCTGCCGTCGGTTTCCAACCGATGGCAGTACTGCATTTGTAGTATAGCGCGAAAGGCGGGGGCACGCAAGGACGCGCGCTTACAGTATCTTTCGTTGTTGGGCCTGCACAATGGGCCGCAAGATGATCAAAGCCAACGATAGCAAGCCCCATAGCCGCTCCCAATTTGCCCGTTTGCGCCAGGCTGCTGATTTAAATAACCAGGTTATCGCGAGGCTGTCCGCTTGGCAGATGACCACCGCGCTCTAGCCTGCTGTGCGAGTCGCCCTAACCTGTCGCTGGCGAAAACCACGATGGAACAGCCTATCGGAAACAGGTACTCGTTGACGTGGCTTGAGATAAATGCGAGAGTCACCGCCGGTTGGGCCCTCCCCCAGGCCATGAGGTAGAGGATCGCGCTTCCAAATGTCGCTGCTACCACCGCTCCTGCGGTGACATGCGCGGCCAGCCCCCTCCCAGGTTGCTTTCCGAGCCAGGCCAGGATCGCACCCAGACAGCCATATTCCAGACCTTTCAAGAGAGAGACCGACAACAGAATTGGGGAAGCCAAGACCGAGCCGAGGCTGAGTTGCAGCGCGACGGTCACCGCTTTCTGCAGGGCGCGCGCGACATGGAAGCCGAGAGGCGCCGCGATCAAGCCCGCCAGGCCCGTGGAGGGAGCGTGAGATCGGGACAGCCATTTCCCTGCGGCAATCCCCACGCAGACGATGAGGGACCATGTGATCTTCTGGGTCAGGTCGGGAACCAAGGGCGCGACCGTCTGGACGCTACGGAAGCCAACGACAGCGACCACCACAACGGCCTCCAGAACCAATCCCAGGAGGATGGAGAGCCAGGCAACCTGTAAAATGGCACGGCGTATGACAGGGGCTGGCAAGGTAGGTCGTGTTGTTGTGCCAATATCGCTTTCGGCGTTCATCTGTGCCTCCTACTGGCGACGAGCAGAAATTATACCATGCATAGAACTATGGAAATGCTAAACAGGACGCTCCTTCCGCAGAGGCCGCCCCTCA
>JADYZS010000011.1 GCA_020853075.1 Anaerolineae bacterium
AGACCTATCAGGCTGCTCAACGCCAGCCCGATGCCTGTCAGGGATAAGATGTAACTCAGGTAACCGGGATGGCGCACCAGGCGATAGGGTCCACTCGAGACCAGGCGATGGCCTGGCTGCATCCCTAACCGCACCGTGAACAAGCCGCGCAGCGCCCACATGGCTGCGACTTGCACGGCGATGCCCGCCGCGAAGAGAGCCAATCCAAACCACGAGAGCGGCCCATCGCGGGGAATAGGCCCGGTGAAGTGAGCATATTCCCACGGCGGCGCAGCCACGAGAAGGGGCACGCTAACGATGGAAAGAGCGATGACACCCGCGCGCTGTGTCCGGTCGTAGGCCGAAGCGACACCCGCTTGTCGCCCCAGCGCGGTCGCCAACCACCACAGCACCCACAACGCCAGATAGACTGCTCCCACTGGTCGCAGCAGGAACCGGGCGCCGCCACCTGCGATGACGATGACCACGCAGGTGGCGGCAATGAAAATAATCCGCCCCACCAGCGTCGCGGCCATTGTCACTACGCCCTTCGCCATCTATCGTAGTCCGCTGGCGTATCCACGTCGGCCAACGCCTCCGGCCCTGCCTCCACCCATGCCACCTCTGCCGCGTACTCCTCAATGAGCGAGCGGCCTCCTCGGTCGCCCGCCAGTCTCATGAGTTCGGCGAAGAGGCTACGGTCAAACAGCACCGGGTTGCCCCGGCGTCCCCGGTGGCGCGGCGCGACGATGGGTGCAAGGGTTTCCCAGTAACGGCGGAGGACGGCGTTGATGAGATCGCCGGTAACCCCAGGCTGGTCGGCCAGGAGGAAGAGGGCCGCTGAGAAAGATGCGGGCAGCGCTCGCAGCCCGGCCTGCACCGACGTGCTCAGCCCGACCTCCCAATCCCCATTATACACGATTTGCACTCCGCCGTCATCCCCCCAGTTAGCCAGGGCTTGTGCCATCCGTTCTGCTTCATGCCCCACGACGACGACGGTCTGCGCCACCTGCGAGGCGCGCGCCTGGCTCACGACGTGAGCCAACAGCGTCGTTTGGCCCCAGGGGATGAGTTGCTTCGGCTCGCCATAGCGACGCGAGGCCCCCGCGGCCAGCACCACCGCGGCGACGCGCGTCCAGGCTGCGGCCACCGGGTCCTCCCTTCTGACCGCGCCCGCGACTACCGCGGCGAACGCCGGTTCCCCCAAGAGGCGGGACGCGACCTCTGCTGCGGCAGCCTGTGCCTCCTCCGTCTCAACTTTGTTGAGGAGCGCCACGGCGCGCGCGCCGGACGGCAATCCCTTGAGTCCTCCTTGCCGATGCGCCAGCAACGCCGCCATCGTAGCGGGAGAGATGGCTTCGCCGGGCAGCAAGCCCGTCAGGGCCGACACCTGCTCTACCCGGTGGGCGATAGCCGGGCCAAGAGGCTGGCCGGTGGCATCCAGCCCCGCGACCGGCACCAGGAGCGTGGTGCAAGGGGGAACCACCGGCTCGTGGGCGGCAGGGGCTTTGAGGGACAATCCCCGTGCGCCGTCGGCCTCAACCAGGGCGGCGTCCACGTCTGAGCGGGAGGCCAGAGCACACACTTGCTCGCTGGTGAGACCTAGCGTTTTCTGCGTTGTCTTGTCCTCGCCGCCGATGACGAGGACCTGATGGTATTGCGCCAGCGCGTCTGCCAGGCGCGACAGGTCCGAGATATGCTGCACGCGCGGCGCGAGGGCCAATTGGTCAAGCCCCAGCCGCGTCGTCGTGGTCGTAATCACTCGCCAGCCTGCCGCGGCCAACTCGCCCGCCAGGCGGAACAGGGCAGCGGTCTTGCCGCCCGCGCCAGTGAAGGCGACGACCTCTTTGGGCCAGATGCGTAGCGCGCGCCTGAGTTGCATGGCCCTATTGTATCACAGATGAAATGATCCGCCCGGTATCGGGGCACTGTCAAAGTCATGAAGCGGATGGCACAATGTTTAGCCGCCGGATTTCATCCGATGGCGGCTTTGATAGGGCCCTACCCTCCCGGCTGCCAACGTTGCCGCTATCGGCGAATGTGATATAATCGGTGTCTGAACCATCCGCGAGGGAGAAGACCGATCTTAGATGACCGACGACACCAACAACGCCTGGCACAGCCAACCCATCCCTGCCGTCCTGGATGCTCTGCAAACACATCGCACCCAGGGGCTCACCCTGGATGAAGCCACCGCCCGTCTGGAGAAACACGGCCCCAATGAACTGAGGGAAGCACCTCGCCCTGGTTTCCTTACCAGGCTCATCAACCAGTTTCGCAACTTCGTCGTCATCATCCTCATCGTCGCCAGTGTCCTGTCGCTCTTCCTGGGCGACTTCATTGAGGCGGCGGCCATCATCGCCATCGTCATTCTCAACGCCATCCTGGGTGTCGTGCAAGAATCGCGCGCCGAGAAGGCTCTGGCCGCCCTCAAGAAACTCGCCGCGCCGGAGGCGGAAATCATCCGCGAGGGACGGCAACAGAAACTACCGGCGCGCGAACTTGTCCCCGGCGACATCGTTTTGTTGGAGACGGGCAATTACATCCCTGCCGACGTGCGCTTAGTTGAGGCTGTCAACCTTAAGATAGAAGAGGCCGCGCTCACTGGCGAGTCTGTACCTACCGAGAAGCGAGCCGACGTCGTGCTGGACCGCGAGATACCCCTGGGAGATCGCCGCAACACCGCCTACATGAGCACGGTGGTCACCTACGGACGCGGGCGGGGCGTCGTTGTCGCCACAGGCATGTCCACCCAGATCGGCCTCATCGCCCAGATGATCCAGTCCTATGAGGAAGAGCCGACACCTCTCCAGGTAAAATTGGATCAACTCGGCAAAACGCTGGGTTGGGCCGCCCTCGTCATCTGTGGTTTGGTCTTTGTCGTGGGGATCATACAACGCCGCGATCCGCTGGAGATGTTCCTCACCGCCGTCAGTCTTGCCATCGCTGCCGTGCCGGAGGGGCTCCCGGCCATCGTGACCATCTGCCTGGCGCTGGGGATGCAGCGGATGATCCGCCGCCATGCCCTCCTCCGCCGCCTCCCGGCGGTGGAAACCCTCGGCTCGGCCACCGCTATCTGCTCCGATAAAACCGGGACGCTAACCCAGAACCAGATGACCGCGGTGCAACTCTATACCGACAATGCCATTATCCGCGTCAGCGGCGAGGGCTACCAGCCGCAAGGCGAATTCTCCTTGAACGGCGGCTCCTTTGAGGTGCGGGAGCATGGAGCGGCGCAGTTACTGTTGCGCTGCGGCCTCTTGTGCAACGACGCATTCCTGGAAAGCAGCGGGCGGGAAGATAGCCGGGTCACCTATCGCATGGTGGGCGACCCCACGGAAGGCGCGCTCGTCGTCGCGGCGGCCAAGTCGGGCCTCTGGAAAACAGACGAGGAAGAGCACTCGCCACGCGTCGCCGAGGTTCCCTTTGACTCCGAGCGCAAGCGCATGAGCACGATTCACCGGCCCGGTGCTGCCCACTTCGCCAATCCGCTTGACCCTTACAAGACCAATGGGCCAACCCCGCCTTACGTCGTCTGCACGAAAGGTGCGCCCGATCTGGTGTTGGATCTCTGCACCACCATCTACAAAGACGAGAAGATACAGCCTATCACCGAGGCCGATAGGCAGGCGATCAGGCAAGTAAACCACGACATGGCTTCCCAGGCGTTGCGGGTCTTAGGCGCCGCCTTCCGCCCGCTGGACGCGCTCCCCACGGACACCACGCCGGAGACAGTGGAAAAAGAGTTGACCTTCGTTGGCCTCTTCGGTCTCATTGATCCCCCGCGTCCCGAAGTCAAGCCCGCCATCGTGCAGGCGCGGCAGGCCGGCATCAAGACGGTGATGATCACTGGCGACTACCAGGATACCGCCGTTGCCATCGCCCAACAGATCGGGCTGCTGCGTCCTCAAGGCAAGGTCTTGACAGGCAGAGACCTCGATCGCATGAGCGACGTGGAGTTGACGAAAATTGCAGACGACGTGGATGTCTACGCGCGGGTCTCGCCCCAGCACAAGGTCAAGATCGTGGAGGCGTTGAAGGCTCGCGGCCACGTGGCAGCCATGACGGGCGATGGCGTGAACGACGCCCCTGCCCTCAAGCGTTCCAGCATCGGCGTAGCCATGGGCATCACCGGCACCGACGTCTCCAAAGAGACGGCAGACATGGTGCTGACAGACGACAACTACGCCTCCATTGTGGCGGCGGTAGAGGAAGGGCGCGTCATCTACTCCAATATTCGCAAGTTTGTCTTCTATCTCCTCTCGGCCAACATCGCCGAGATCCTCATCATTTTTATCTCCATCATCGCGGGCCTGCCGCTGCCGCTGACCGCGCTGGAACTTCTGGTGCTGAACCTGATCACCGACGGCGCGCCCGCGCTGGCCCTGGGCCTGGAAAAGGGCGACCCCGATATTATGCAGCAGCCGCCGCGCCCAACCAACGAGCCGGTCATCAACCGCGATATGCTGTGGGGCATCGTCTTCCTCAGCATAGCCGACACCTTCATTACCCTGACCTCGTTCAGCATCGGCCTGCGTTGGTTCCCCGATAACCTCTTCGCGGCGGAGACGATGGCCTTCGCCACCCTGACCTTCTCCGAATTGCTGCGGGCTTACGGCGCGCGGTCGGAACGGCAATCGCTCTTCACGATGGGAATCTTCACGAACCGATGGATGCAGGTTGCGGTTGCTTCCTCGGCCATCATTCTCCTGGCGATCATCTATCTGCCTTTCCTGCAACCCGTGTTTGACTCGTATCCGTTGAGCCTGCGGGAATGGACAGTGATCCTGCCGCTCCTCTTCGTGCCTGTGACTACGCTGGAGATCGTCAAATTCTTCTTGCGGCGAGCCTCTCGCCGCCGCCTGCAGAGCCTGGGAGCGGCCTGAATGGGCGGCTCCCGATGATGTCATTATAATTGCGCCATGCAGTTTGACCACGCTCGCGGCTTTACGCCTTTGCGGCACTATCTCTACCTTCACCGCTGCCTGCGGGCCAGGACGGCGACGGCACTTGACTTTTGGGACCTCCTCTTGGCGCGAGCAGACCCAAGTACGGGTCTCTCTGGCTTGCATATTGGCCGCGACGTAACGGCCAGCCGGATCCTCTCGCGCCCTACCTTCTATAAACTGATGCACCAGGCGGAGGCCAGTGGCCTGATCCGCCGCTGGCAAGGCGATGCCTTAGCAGATGGCCCCGGCCACGGCGAGTACCTTGTGGAACTAACTCCCTGGCCGCCGGAGCAGGCTTTCTGCAAGCCCCTTGCGTACGTGCGGGAGAAGTGGTTGCAGGCAGTGCGCGGCTTAGCGGCCAAACAGGTGCTCAATCTGTTCCACCTGATCTTGACCCAAGACCCTCTGTGCTCTGCCGATGGCTCTCCCCGTCTCTTTGTCTCGGACTTGCGGCGTGCCAGCGGCAGCGTCCTCGGACAAGCGTTATCGCACCACGCCCTGCGCGCCGCGCTGGCTAACCTGGCAGAACTGGGCCTCGTGACGGCGCACGAGTCGGGTGGGCTACGTCGCTATGCCCTCAATAGCGGAGCCTTTGATACGCGCGCTCCGAGCCGCGAGGAGATCGCTGCCGAGGTCGCGCGCCTGGCAGGGCTGAAGCCAGACAAAGACGCCCCGTGGATCCGGCTCCTGGCCGACTTTGTGGAGATCGGCGGCCACCGCCTGCGTGAAATTCCCGCCATCTACCGTCACCTTTTGTCTATGCACCCTCTTATTGCCACCGAGCGCGATCTGGAGGCTTTGCGGGCGAATCTGCGCCAACGAATTCCCTGGCGCAGCACCGCTTACCGGGTTGTCTTGGACGATTTCGTTCGGGAGCGGCGCTCTGTCAGGCAGGTGCAGCAAGTTCGCTCGCAGCGGGTTCGCCTCCGTTTCGGCGCGCACAGCATCGTGGGAGAAACGCTACAATGGGAGCGTGACCGCTGGCAAGGCCCGGTGTCGGCCATGTTGCGCTACGAGGTGCAACGAACCCGGCCCGCGCACCCCGACGCAGGGGAAGGCGACGAGGTGTGGCCTCAGATTTTCCTCTGGCGGCAGGGAAGCATGATTCCCCTGGAGGTACCGCTAACCGGCTCCGGGCTGTCAGCGCAGAGGCTGAGACGATTAGACCTGACCCGTTGGTTGCGCGGCCTCACGCCCGGAGAACCTGTGTCGCTGGCAGCGGCTCTGCCGCGCCCGGCAACAGGAGTCTGTATCCAGGCCGTCGTAAGCCTGGGCGTGCGAGTCTGAGAGGGAACCCCCATGGCCGACGTTTTAGCGGAGTTGGAGCAGACCCGTCAGCAGGTCCGGCGTACAGAAGAACAATTGGCCGCCTTAGGAGAACAGACGCGGCTCTTGCAAGAAAGTCTCAGGCAGCAACGTGAAGAACTATGGCTGCGAGCCCAAAGTGAAGAAGCGGAGAGAGCCGTGCTGGAGGCGGCCCTGGAGTGGTTGGCGCAGCGAATCCCCCTGACTCCTATCCCCGGTTGGCGATACTGCTTCAATGCTTTGCAGAACCGCCTTATCTCGTTGGATTACCTGCCGGACACAGAAGGCGGGCCCGAACGAACCCTGGCAATTCGCCTTCCCTTCAATCTTCTCTGGTTTATGCGGAGCCGCTCCGATAGCCTGGAGATTTTTGTCCTCGGTCACCCTGAACGTCTCCTGGCACTCCCCGGCGCGATGCTCTGGGATTGGATCGGCGTGCGCTGGCAACGGTGGCAAACCGGCGTTTTCGCCTTCACCTTTCGCTGGCGCGAGGAACCTCTTTCCTGCCAACTCGTTGCCATCACGCAGCACCGCCCGCGCGGGCGCGGCGAGCAGAGTAACGTCTGTCTGATGCAGGCGGTGGACGTGAGCGAGTTCTTGAATTGGGAAGGGCAGCTCTACTCTCCGTATCCCCGGCCCAAGATGTAGTTCTCGTATTGCTGGATGGTGACCCGCTGCTCCGAGACGATGGCCTTGACCACGTCGCCGATGGAGATAACACCGGCCAGCCGGTTGCCTTCCAGCACAGGGAGATGCCGGATGCGCCTATCGGTCATCAAAGCCATGCACTCCTCAATGGTCTGTTCTGGGCGAACGTAAAAGACCTGCTGCGTCATGATCTCTCCGACTGGCGTATTCAGAGAGGATCGCCCTTGCAGGACCACCTTCCGCGCATAGTCCCGCTCCGAAAGGATGCCGACCAGTCTCCCGTGTTCCAGCACCAGGACGGCGCCCACGTTCTTCTCGGCCATCACCTGGAGAGCCTCATACACGGTGGCATCCGCCGCGACGGACCAAACATCGTGTCCCTTCTCTTGCAAGATGTCCTGGACGGTCTTCATGTCTCTTCCTCCTTTTTTAGATGTATAGATGGGGATCCAGCTCCACCGTTGCTTTGTTGGTCTTAGCGATCCTCGGTTGCTTTCATGTTAGTCATCATCTCTCTGGCGATCTCCAAGAAGGCTTCCCGCTTCTCGCCAGGCGTGAGCCGTCTCCAGGCCGTTCGCCAGGGCTGAGGCGAGACAATGCCGATCTCTTCCATCAGGTCGGAACGTCTTAAGTCGGTCCATATTTCCGCGATCTTGCCGTTGGCAAGGCGATATTTGGCGAACCCCGTCATCGTCACTTGTTTATTGGTGGGCGAGACACCTCCCCATTCACCTGTATGCTCGCCACGAAGGGTCCAGCGGGTCACCACCTCGTTCCCTTCTGCGAACATCTCTTCAACGGTGTAGAGGAGATCAGGACAAGCGGTGCGAGCCAGGATGATAAACTGTCCAAAACCATTCAGGTCGGCGACATGAGGTATGACAGTTTCGTGGACGATAAGATCGGGGACAATTAATCCGCTTGTTGTGACAAGGTCCCCCTTGTTCCAGGTTTCTTCGACCCAACGCCGGACGAGTGCCTTGTTTTCTTCCGTTGACATGAGGAACCCCCTACAGCCAATCGGCCAGATGCGCTGTCGTTGGCAAGATCAGGTCTGCGTCGCTCAAATCTTTCGCATCCCCGAAGCCACAGAGAACACCGATGGCAAAGACCCCTGCGGCCTTCGCCGCCTGGACATCGGCCCCTGTATCTCCCACCAGCACACACTGAGCAGGAGATACACCTAATGCCTCTGCCGCCTGGCGTACTGGCTGTGGATGAGGCCTCAGGCGGCGCGAGCAGTCGCCAGACACAATCACCGAGAAAGCACCGTTGAAACCGTTCTGTTCCAGAAAGGTGTTGACCTCCTCAGCGCAGCGCGTGGTCACGATGCACAGGCGATAGCGTGCGGCCAACGCCCGTACCAGTTGAGGTGTACCAGCCACAGGCTGCAAAGCATCGGCAGGGCGCACTCCTCGTAACCGGCATAGCCAGCCGTGGAATCGCGCGGCCTCATCCTCTAACCCCATCCGGTCAAGAAGTGAGAGGATTCGCCCGGATGGCCCCTCCAGCATACCGATCAGTCGTCGCGCGGCGTGTTCGGTATCAAGGCGCGACGAGATCCGGCGTAAGAACCGCAATCGCCGCCCCCATTGTTTAGCCAGGGCGTCATCTGTCTCGGCCAGGGCCCCGTCCAGGTCAAAGAGGATCCCACGCACGGGCCGTCCGCCGATTTGGCGTTGGTGCGGCGTGGGGACGAGGACTTCTGGCGGCTTGAAAGGTTCCAAATCCAGAATCTTGGCGTAAGCGTAACCAAATAAGATACGGAGAGAGGCGATGACCGGCGCTGCCAGGAAGACGCCCAAGATGCCGGATAGTTGTGCGCCCGCCAGCGCGCCGGAGAGGATGACCACCGGATGCAAGTGAACACGTCGCCCGATGATGCGCGGGACGATGAAGTGATTTTCTATCTGCTGAATAGCGAGATAGCATCCTGCTACCAGAAGCGCAAACACCTCCCGTGTCAGAGGAAGCCAGGTGGAGCCTTGTACCAGCGCGAGGAGGACTCCCGGTATCATGGCGATGGCCGGCCCAAAGGTGGGGATAACTTCCAGGAGGCCGGAGATGAGGCCCAGGATAGGCGCGTTGCGCAGACCGACGGCTGTCATGACGGTTGTCACCAGCGAGGCCACCACGATTCCCAGCACGACCTGACCCCGGAAGAACGCATCCCAAATGGCGACTAACTCTACCCACAAGGCGCGCAGTTCCGGGCGATAGGCCGGAGGGATGCGCTGATAGATGAAGCGCCCCATCTGGGGTGTATCTTTGACCATGTAGACCGAGAGGACCAGCACCAGGATAAGGTAGAGGAGCGCGGCGGCGACGTTGAACACGATGTCCACCGCTCCTGAAACGAAGGATTGCAGGAGGGTGCGCAGTACGTCAATGATCTGGTTGTATAGCTGGCTCACTTCTAATTGGAACCCAAAGAGGATCACCGGCTCCTGAGAGCGGCGACCTAACTCTACGATAACGCCCTGCAAGTCCAGGTTCAGCGCGCCCACCGCCCGTATCAGCCGAGGCGTCAGGATGGCGGGCGCAGAGATCAAGAGGGCCAGGATCAGGATGAAATGGACGATGACGATGGGGAGGCGGGGCCAGCCCGTATTACGGACGATCCAGCCAACAGATTGGTTAATCAGGTAGGAGAGGATAACGGCAACGACAACAGGGCTGAGGACCCGGCCAAAGCGGAAGACGGCCCAGACCAGGCCCAACAGCACGCCAATCGTCACGATGAGCTTGGTTTGCTGGCTCCAACGCGCGCTCATCTTCACATCCCATTAAAGTAGCATAACACAAAGGCG
>JADYZS010000012.1 GCA_020853075.1 Anaerolineae bacterium
AACGTCATTATCCCGCCGGGCGGCGTCTTCTCGTTCAATAAATACGTCGGCGATATTAGCAAGGAAAACGGCTTCACCGAAGGTCTCGTTATCTGGGGTGACCGCACAGCAGTCGGCATCGGCGGCGGTGTTTGCCAGGTCAGCACTACCGCGTTCCGCGCCGCCTTCTGGGGTGGCTTTCCCATCGTGGAGCGCTGGGCCCACGGCTACGTGGTGAGTTGGTACGGCGAGCCGGGGCTGGATGCGACGATCTACACACCGAACGTGGATTTTCGGTTCCGTAACGATACCTCTGCTTTCCTCCTCATCCGGGCCGATGCCGATACCAAAACCGGCAAACTGACCTTCAGTTTCTACGGCACGAAGCCAGACCGCACGGTGGAGATCGCCGAACGCAAAGAGGAGAACGAGCAGCCCGCGCCGCCGCCCATCTATGAGGAAGACCCTTCCTTGAAGCCGGGCGAGAAGAAGCAGGTGGATTGGGCCAAAGAGGGGAAAGATGTGACAGTGAAGCGGGTGGTAAAGCAGGGCGACAAAATCGTGTTGCAAGACACCTTCGTCAGCAAGTATAAGCCGTGGGCCGCCGTCTATCTGGTCGGCCTGCAAAAGCCTACCCCGACCCCCACCCCGACGCCGACCACAACTCCGACGCCGGATTCAACCCCTACCACAACCCCGACCGGGGAAAGCGGTGGGTAGATTGTTCTGCCACGCTCTCACAAGTCCAGTGTGATTCGCAGCGCCTCGTTGAGGCGCTGTACGGTTGCCGGCTCCAAGATGCCCAGATGGCTGCCCAAGCGCATCCTGGCAACTACGGGCACCAGGCAGATGGCTACTTAAGATGCACCCACGAGCAACAGCCCTTGACCAACAGGCGTTTGTAGTGTATATTGTATACGAAGTACTATATGCCGTATGTAATTCTTTGCTAAGGAACCGGGATGTTTCCACCTCTGAACACCCGCCACAGAACCGCGAACACCTTCGCCTACGACTCTATACGTCGCGCCATCTTTGAAGGGTACATTGCCCCCGGCACCAGGCTGACTGAGCAAGATCTGGTTAAATGGTTGGACGTCAGCCGGACCCCCATCCGTGAGGCACTACGACGGCTGGAGGCCGATGGTCTGGTACGGGCAGCCCCCTATCGTGGGGCCGTAGTGGTCATGCCCGATGCCGATGACATCAGGGAGGAATACACCGTACGCGCGGCCCTGGAAGGGCTTGCCGCCGAACTGGCCGTCCAACATCTCAAGGACCAAGACGTAGAAGAACTAGAAGCGTTGACGGACGAGATAGAGTCGGCCCTCGGTCAAGGCGACATCAGCACTTTCCTGGAAGTCAACGCCCGATTCCATATCAGGCTGTACACCCTCTCCGGTAGCCGCCGGTTGGTGACCATGATTGAGGGTTCGTGGCAAAAGGTGAATTTCTATCGTCGGTTCTACCTTGTACTATCCGAAGCCATCCAGATAGAAAAGGCTTTCCACTACGAACTCCTCGCAGCCTGCCGCAGCCGCGATGCAGAACAAGCCCGCAAGATCGTGCAGAACTCCTGTTTAGAGGCTGCGCAGTTCATGATTGACGCGATCAAGCGCAACCAATCGTGATGATCTTCGCTTTTGCTATCCTCCAGTTCCGCCTCGCGTGCCGATGGGTCTTCTACGAGGCGAAACCCTAGAAAGACTTCTGCGATGGTGAAATACGTTAGGAGAGGCATAATTAAGGAGTAAGCAATGCAGACCGACTTGTGGAGAAGCGTGCGCTTCATCTGCGATCAGTTTGTCTCCTGGCAGGCGTCCAGCGGCGGAATCAACCCCGAAACTTGCTCCTTCCATCGGAACACCCATTGGGGAAAACCTGTCTCTTACGGACAGGACATCCCCTGGCTCGTGCGTGCCCTGTACGCCGCCTACGACCTCCTGAACGAACCGCGCTATAAGGCAGCCGCCGACCGTTACGCCATCTACTTCATCGCCTGCATGTACGACAAGGCGGCTACCTACGCGCTGGGCGGTGCCATTGAGCCCTGCTTCAAGCTATACTGGGAACATAACCCCAGCGACGATTGCCTCCATAATCTGTTTTGGGGCAACGGCAAGATGAAGTCCATCTATCGCTGGCTGCTGGGCTACCGCACCGATAACGGCAACTACCTCAACTGCGGCTACGGCTGGTGGGATGAAAAAGGCGTCACCCACAAAGACGAGGACGTAGGCTTCTGCAGCGACCTCTGCGAACCTCTGCGGGGGCTGGTGGCCTACTCCCAACTATTCCACGACGAAGAGGCCCTGCAACATGCCATCGGCCTCGCCTGCTACTTCGTCACCGAGTTCAAGCCGGGCACGATGGATGGCATCTGGAGCAGCCAGATCGGGTCCTGGCTGATCGGGCCGCGGCATTGCACAGGTTTTGAGAACCTCGTCGGCGTGTATGCTGATGAGGCAGGCTGGGCGTGGCTGTCGTACTTTGCCAGCTTTTCCTTGCTACGGTTGTACGACATCCTCAAAGAGGGCCATAGCGAGTTGAAGGCCACAATCCGCGACCGTTGCCTCACGTCGCTGCGCTGGCTGTTTGACAACTGCCAATTTGAGGACGGTTCCGTGGGCATGTCAGGACGTGACGACAAGTGGCTGGGCGCGACCGCGATGGCGGTCCTGCAGTATCTTGAACTCTACCGGCGCATCCTGATAGATCGGGAGACCCATCATCGGTATTATCCCCAGGCACTCAAGGCACTCGCCTGGCTGCGGGAGATGAGCCGGCCGGAGCGATTCCCACCTGACGGCTACATCCCCGTCACGGGCAAGAGCAAGCCGTGGCCGGGCTGGAACACGGTATGGTTGCTGGCCCACACGGCTGAGGGGCTCATGGCAGGGCCGGCCTTGGAGTCGCTGGGCACGCCGTAGAGCCTGATCTCGCTTGACGCCACTCACAATTACGGAGGATATCATGCAATCGGATCTGTGGGCAAGCGTTCGCTCCATCTGCGACCAGATCGTCCTCTGGCAGGCGCCCGGCGGCGGGCTGGACCCTGAGACCTGCCCTTATCACCGCAACACCCCTTTCGGCAGGGACAGTGCCTTCGGCCAGGATATCCCCTGGCTGGCACGTGCGCTCTACGCCGCCTACGACCTTCTGCATGACCCCAGGTATAAGGCAGCCGCCGACCGCTATGCCATTTTCTTCCTGGCCTGCACCTACGATAATGCGCCTGCCTACCAACTGGGCGGCGCGTTGGAGCCGTGTCTGGCGCTGTACCTGGCTTACAACGGCTGGGACGAGAGCCTGCGCAATCTCTATTACGGCTTCAGCAAGGCGAAATCTCTCTACCGCTGGCTGTTGGGCTATCGCACCGATAACGGCAACTACATCAATTGCGGCTACGGCTTTCGGGATGAACAAGGGGTTCGCCACGCCGACGAGGACGTCGGATTCTCCTGCGATCTGAGCGACGTGGGGCGGGGGCTGGTGGCTTACTATCAGATGTTCCACGACGAAGAGGCTCTGAAACATGCCAGCGGTCTCGCGCGCTACTTCCTGAACGAGGCCAAACCCGGCACCTATGAAGGCGTGTGGAGCAGTAAGATCGGCACCTGGCTCTTTGGGCCCCGACACACCGCCGGTTTTGAGAATTTTGACAACGTATATGCTGACGAGGGGGGCTCCGGTTGGTCATCGTACTATGGTAGCCTTTTCCTGGCGCGGCTGTACGATTGTACCAAAGACGACGAATTGCGGGCCCGGATCCGCATCCGCTGCGTAGCCTCGTTGCGCTGGATGTTTGATGGCTGCCAGTTTGAGGATGGCGCCGTCGGCATGTCAGGGCGGGACGACAAATGGCTTGGCATGACGGCAGCGGCAATCATGGAATACGTTGAGTTGTACCGGCGTATAATGATAGATCGGGAGACCCATCATCGGTATTACCCCCAGGCGCTCAAGGCGCTGGCCTGGCTGCGGGAGATGAGCGTGCCGGAGCGATTCCCACCCGACGGCTACATCCCCGTCACGGGCAAGAGCAAGCCGTGGCCGGGCTGGAACACAACCTGGCTGATGGCGCTGACCGCCGAGGGGCTGATGGCAGGGCAGGCCCTGGAGTCGTTGGCCCGGTCGTAAGACACGCAGAGGGGCTGCCGCGAGGCACTCCCGTTAACGGAGCGAGTTCACCTTTATGCGCCTGACAGATCACATCGCCCTCGTGGGCAGCGGCGACAGCGGCGGGTTCAGTCTATCCCATCCTCTGGACTGCCACGTCTATCTGGTGGATGGCGGCGACGAACTGGCGCTGGTGGATGCGGGGAACGGGCTGGATGTGGATGCTATCCTGGCACAAGTACGCCAGGCGGGCGGCGATCTGGCGCGCCTTCGCTACCTCTTTCTGACCCACGGCCACTACGACCACTCTGGCGGCTGCCGTGCCCTGCGCGAGGGCCTGGGCCTGCAGGTGGTGGCCTCGGCGGCGACGGCGAGATGGTTGTCGACCGGCGACGAGGTGGGAATCGGCCTGGCCGCCGCGCGACGCGCCGGCCTTTACCCTGAGAGCGCGCGCCTGGAACCGTGTCCCGTGGACGTCGTCGTTGCCGACGGCGACGTGGTGGCCGTCGGCGGCCTGTCGGTGACAGCCCTCGCGACGCCAGGCCACAGTGCCGACCACACCGCCTATCTGTTGGCCGACGACGCGCCGGCTCTCTTCAGCGGCGACAGCATCTTCGTCGGCGGCAAGATCATCGTCCAAAACCTGCCCGACTGTGTGCTGAGCGACTACGTGATGACCATTCGCCGCCTCGCAGGGCTCCAGATCGCCAGGTTGTTACCAAGCCATGGTCTGCTAGCTCTGAAGCGCGGGCAGCAGCACTTGCTTGCCGCCATGGCTGCCATAGACCGCCTGCAAATTCCGGGTAACCTGGCTCTGTGA
>JADYZS010000013.1 GCA_020853075.1 Anaerolineae bacterium
TCAAACCTCTATCGTTATACACAGGCCGCATTCGCAGTTACGTATAACACTGCCTTTCAGTCGGGCATAGACTTCCTACGCTTCTTTCAGAACCTTGGCTGCTTCTTAGATGATCTCTGTCTTACCCCTGTCAATTATCTGGGCAAAGCCGAACGGAGGCGTTGGCGGTACGAGAGTGTAGAGTCGCTATCTGTGCGCCTGCGTTCCGTCGCACCAGCGGCAGTTGTGGTCGTGATGCAAGCCATCACGCCGTACGTGAGACAGGCTGTAGAGCGGGCTGGCCTTGGTCTCAGTCATATTTACTCCTTGCCGTTCCCCGCGTTAGGCAACCAACGGCGTTACATTAGCGAACTCGCCGCTGTCTTGCGCGGTTTGCGGGAGGCCAAGATATTGCCTTGAATTGAGACAGGCGCTGAGACACAGAGACGCAGGCAGAGGGTTATTTACGTGGAAGAGCGAATCCTGACCAAGCACCCGCAAGGCAAGCGCGGCGTCCACATCAGCAAGCAGCGCTACGATGTAGTGCGAGAGGCAATCCATACCTATCCCGACGGTAACCCGATTCGCCCTTTGCCTACGAGCAATACTTTCTGAGAAATGGCGTACGCGGATGGCAGAGAGGATTTATCTGGCGAAGAGCCGTTCGTTTGACAAAATCTGCTCTCTGCGGCATAATATCATCATCACTGACGCAAAGGCTGTGACGGAGAAAAGTAAGCGAGGGAAAGCCCTCCAGGGAGGCGAGGCCACCGACTGCAAGCCTCGCCGGGCGGAGTCTCGCCGAAGTTCGCTCCTGAGCCGACGGTTGAACGCCGGTTACGTCACCGGCCAGTAGGCCGCTCCGGACGCCCACCGTTACCAGGGCAGCCGGTACGTCATAGACCGCCGGCGATGAGAGGCCCCGGCCCACCGGGGCAAACAGGGTGGTACCGCGAAATGCGACGGTCGCGCTTCGTCCCTGGCGAGCGCGACCGTTTTGTATTATGATGTAACCCCTCTCCACCCCATCCCCCTCCTCTCCTGTACTCATGCGGGCTTCCCACCGCCCGATTCGGGGAGAGGAGGGGGAAAGTCCCGTGGGCGTACTCGCCGTACGGGACAGAGGGGGAGAAGAGAGGTTTTGTGAGGAGGTATCCGCATGACCGAAGACTTGCACCAGTTGGCCGCAGAAGCAGAGGCGACTCTCCACGCGGCGAAGGACTCCGCCGCGCTGGAGGCGTGGCGTGTGCGCTATTTCGGGCGCAAGGGCGTCCTCAGCGACGTGATGGCGCGCCTGTCCACCATCTCCAGAGAGGAGCGACCCGCCTACGGCAAGGCGGCCAACGAGTTTCGCCAGACGCTGGACGCGGCCTTCGCGGCCCGCCAGGAGGTGCTGCGCCAGGCGGAGTTGGCAGAAGCCCTGGCCGCGGAAGGGGTGGACGTGACGCTCCCTGGTCGCCCGGTCAGCCTGGGGCGCATGCACCCCAGCCATCGCACGCTGCGAGAGATATACGCCATCTTCGCCGAGATGGGCTTCCAGGTCTATGACGCGCCCGACGTGGAGACGGACGAGAACAACTTCCAACTCCTGAACATGCCGCCCGGCCATCCGGCGCGCGATATGTGGGATACCTTTTACACCACGACACCCGGCGTCATCCTGCGCACCCACACTTCGCCAGGGCAGATTCGCGTCATGCGCCAATACTGCCCAGAGCCGATCCGGGTCATCCTGCCGGGGATGTGCTACCGCTACGAGCAGGTGACCGCGCGCTCGGAGATGATGTTCCACCAGGTGGAGGCGCTGGCCGTAGGCCACAACATCACCATGGCCGACCTCAAGGGTGTGGTGATTTCCTTCGCCCGCAAGATGTACGGCGAAGGTCGCAAGGTGCGCTTCCGGTGCAGCCACTTCCCCTTCACCGAGCCGAGCGCGGAGGTGGACATGGACTGCATCATCTGCGGTGGGCAGGGCTGCCGCGTCTGCAAGTACACTGGCTGGTTGGAGATCATGGGCTGCGGCATGGTGCATCCCGTCGTCCTCCGCAACGGCGGCTACGACCCCGACGTCTATTCCGGCTTCGCCTTCGGTATGGGCGTAGAGCGTCCCGCCATGCTCAAGTACCGCATCAACGACATTCGCTACTTCTTCGCCAACGACGCGCGCTTCTTGGAGCAATTCGTATGAAAGTTCCTATCTCCTGGCTGAAAGAATATGTGAACATCACCGTGCCCATCCCCGCGCTGGCCGAGCGAATGACGCTGGCCGGGCTGGAGGTATCGGGCATTGACTATATCGGCGTGGAGCCGCCCACGGGAGCCGGGCAAGCGGCCAAAGGCAAGAGCCAACGCGTCCCCTGGGACCGTGAGCGCATCTGGGTCGGCCAAATCCTGGAGGTGCGCCCGCACCCCAACGCCGACCGCCTGACGCTGGCGACGGTGGAGTTCGGCCACGGCGCGCCGCTGACCGTGGTCACCGGCGCGCCCAACATCCGCCCCGGCGAGAAAGGGCAGAAGGTTCCCTTCGCCCAGGTCGGCGCGAAGTTGATAGACGGCCATTACGACGATGGTCGCCTCCTGACGCTGAAGGCGGGCAAGATACGCGGCGTCGCCTCGGAAGGGATGGTCTGCTCCGAGAAGGAGTTGGGCCTCTCCGACGACCACGAGGGCATCCTCATCCTGCCCGACGATGCGCCGGTGAGCGTGCCGCTGGCCGACTACCTGGGCGACGTGGTGCTGGAAGTGGAAATCACGCCTAACATGGCCCGCTGCATGTCTATCATCGGCATCGCGCGCGAGGTCGCCGCGCTGACCGGACAGAAGTTGCGCCTGGCGGAACCGGCGATGCAGGCCGCGGGCGCGCCCATCGCCGGCCAGGTCGCCATTGAAATCCCCGACTCCGACCTCTGCAACCGCTATTCCGCCACCCTCATCCGCGGCGTCACCATCGGCCCGTCGCCCTTCTGGCTGCGCCACCGGCTGCGGCTGGCCGGGATGCGGCCCATCAGCAACGTGGTGGACGTCACCAACTACGTGATGTGGGAATGGGGCCAGCCGCTGCACGCGTTTGATTACGATAAACTGGCCGAGCGCGCGGGCGGGCGCGCGCCCATTATCATTATCCGCCGCGCCCGCGCCGGCGAAAAGATGACGACGCTGGACGGCGTGGCGCGCGACCTGACGACCGACATGCTCCTCATCACCGACACGGCAGGCCCCATCGCCGTCGCCGGCGTCATGGGCGGCGCGGAGACCGAAGTGACGGAGCAGACCCGCAACATCCTGTTGGAATCGGCCAACTTCCACAACATCAACAACCGGCGCACCTCGCAGGCCCTCAGGCTCCCCAGCGAGGCCTCGCAGCGCTTCGGGCGCGGCGTTCCCGCCGGCATGACCATCCCCGCTGCCACGCGCGCCACCGAACTGATGCGCGTCCTCGCGAGCGGCGTCATCGCCCAGGGGTATGCCGACGCCTATCCTGTGCCGCAAGAGACGAGCGTGGTGGAAATCACGCCGGGCCAGGTGGAGCGCATCCTCGGCATGAAAGTTTCGGCGGAGCGCATCACCGCCATCCTGGAGAGCCTGGAATTCCGTGTGGAGAAGGTCGCGCCGGAGGTTCTGCGCTGCACCGTCCCCTGGCAGCGGCTGGACGTGAGCATCGCCGCTGACTTGATTGAAGAGGTTGCCCGCGTCATCGGCTACGACCAGATTCCGACCACTCTATTTGATGATACCCTGCCGCCGCAGCGTCGCAACCTGGATTTGGAGGCCGAGGAACGCATCCGCGACATCCTCATCGGCTGTGGGCTGCAAGATACCATCGCCTATTCGCTGGTCGGCCAGGACACGAACCACCGCCTCCTGGCAGCCCTGAACGACCCCGATTCCGGTTATACCGCTCCCGGCGTGATTCCCTGCCTCCTGCCGCCAGCGGCCTGCATCCGTCTGGCGAACCCGCTGACGCCGGAGCACGACACCATGCGCACGTCCCTCGCGCCCAGCGCCTTGATGATTCTGCGGGATAACCTGCGCTTCCGTGACCGTATTGCCCAGTTTGAAATCGGGCGCGTCTATTGGCCGCGAGAAAACCAACTCTTGCCCGACGAGCCGCGACACCTCTGCCTGGTGCTGACGGGCCCGCGCGAATCTTTGTCGTGGCACGGCGGTTCCGGCGAGATGACAGATTTCTACGACCTCAAGGGCATCGTGGAAGCGTTGTTGAGCCGTTTGGGTATCGCCGACGCGCGCTTTGCCGCGACCACTCATCCGGCCTTCGGGCCGCGCGTCGCCCGCCTGACGATCAACGGCGTGGACGCGGGCATCCTGGGTGAATTACACCCGCAGGTGCGCGCAGCCTTTGACCTCCCGGCGCAGCGCGTCTCCCTGGCCGAATTCGCGCTGGCGCCCTTCCTGGCTGCCTTCAATCGCCCGCAGACGGTGACGCCCCTCTCCGCGTTCCCCGCCGTGCGAGAAGACCTGGCCTTTATCGTGGATGAAGGCGTGACGGCAGAGAAGGTATTGGCCGTGATGCGCGCCGCGGGCGGCGACCTGCTGCGCGCCGTAGAACTCTTTGACCTTTATCGCGGCGCGCCCATCCCGGCGGGGCGCAAGAGCCTGGCCTACCGCCTCACCTACCAGGCCGACGACCGCACGCTGAGCGCGGATGCGGTAGAGCGCCTGCGCAACCGCATCGTCAAGCGGGTGCAGCAGGAGTTGGGCGCGGAATTGCGAGGGTAGAGGTAGGAGATGTTTCGCTCTTCCAAACCCCAGAATCCGCAGCCGCCGCCGGCCTCACCTTCCGGCTCGCCGGGGCGTTCGGACGCGTTGTACCTGCTGGAAATCTATCGCATCGTCACCGGCGACGAGTTTGACACTGCGTACCACTGGCTGCGCACCGGATTCAAGGTGAACACCTGGCACGACGTCAAGACGAAATACCCGCGCGGCAGCCTGGAACTGCGCTACATGCAGCGGGTCTATCTCTTCTGCGAGACGTTGGGCGCGCTGGTGCGCCGCGGCCTGGTGGACGAGAACCTGGTCTTTGAAATCGTCGGCGAAATCCCCCTGAACGCCTGGGAGACGATGATGCCCTGGATTGCGGATTGCCGCGCCGAGTTAGGGGCCGAATTCTACGCCAATGTGGAGTGGCTCGCCAACTGCTTCTTTGAGTAGCAGCGTAGCCGGTAACCTGCTTTATATCATACCCACTGGGGGGCGGGTTGTGCTAGACTAGGGTTGGCCGCCGTTATCTAACCGACGACCGAAATACGTGGTCACGGAGGGTCGCATGTTGGAGCAGATTGCCGTCTTCCGCCATCTGGGGACCCTGTCCGACGGGACACGGGTCTTGCTGCGGCCTCTGATGAAGGAAGATCGCGAGCGGCTGCTGGACTTCTTCACGCCGGTCTCAAAAGAGGATTTGCAGTACTTCCGCAGCGACGTGACCAAGCCAGAGGTAATAAACGGCTGGATAGATAGCCTGGATTACGCCAAAGTCCTGCCGGTTATTGCCATCGTCAATGACCGCATCGTGGGGCAGGCCACGCTCCACTTCGGCGCGGGGCCCTATCGCCATCTGGCCGAAATGCGCATCTTCCTGAGCAAAGAGTTCAGACGGCGGGGGCTGGGCACGCTGGTGATCCGCGCCATGAACGACCTGGCGCGCAAAATGGGGTTACAACGGGTGATGGTACAGGTCGTGGCCGACCAGCGCCAGGTCATCAAGGCCTTCCAGGGCCACGGCTACGTTCTGGAGGCGACGCTGCCTGACCACTTCATGATGCCCGATGGCGAGACCCGCGACCTGGCTATTCTGATTCTGCGCTTGACGCCCAAACGTGAGGAGTTTTGATCGTTAGGTTACTGAGGAGAGTTCGCCTACGTCCACGCTGACACCCGGCATGACCCGCACTGCGCGGCCACGTCTCGACCGGCCGCCGGTGATTGCCCCAGAAAATTGCTTCGGCTGCTACGTCTGCGCTTCCTCCTGCCCCTGGGAGGCGGTTGTCGTGCGCTAAACAGGGCAAAATCAGTATTCTCCTGAAAATATCTAACCGCGGAGAGCGCAGAGATGTTAAACAACATCTCTGCGCTCTCCGCGTTCTCTGCGGTAAAACTTCGCTAACTTCCCTCGCCAGCCTCGTTCACAAGATATTTGGCTACTACGGTTTGCAGGGTACAGGGAGCCGGTAAGCCCAGTTGAATCAAATGTAGCGCATGGAGATCAGATTCCCACGCCGTGTCGCCGGGCGCGAAGAGGCAGGTACTCCCTGGTTCGTAGGTGGTAGAAAGCCCACCGTTATTATAATAGAAAGGCTCCTGGCTTTGTTGGGGAGCATATATGCGCAGGCAGGGGGGAATATCGTTCGGCTTGAACCAGAGTTTGATCTCGCGCTCAGCCTCCTGTGGTGTGGCCGAGGCATGAATCAGGTTATCCATGCGTTGGCCGATGACTTCTCCCTCTTCATTCGTCAGCGGGACGACGGTCCCCAACGAGCGGATACACCCCGGTTTTTTCTCTCTGGCAACGTGAGGGTTTGTGGGCCCTGATGTCTCGCGCACCTTTTCTACCGCATCTGGGCCCTGATAGACAATGGCTATCACTCTCTGCCTGTGCGGTTCGCCGGGGAAATGAGCAAGCCCCATGATGTATTCAATGAGCGCAGGGTAGAATGTTTTTCCCCTATGTTCTGTGTAATGCTCCTCGGCGAGCATCCTGGAGACGTGGACTACTTTTGTGCCGGCGAAACGGAGCCCGGTGTGGAACTCGGAAAACTGTGATAGCAGGTAGCCTGTTAGCGAATTTTTGAGAGCATCCGGCTTAATCAGGACGAGCGTTTGATCAACCCCTTTGTTGCTCACGTTGTGTCTCCTTGTGTGCGATGCTGCCCAATTATGCCCTCCTCTCGCCGAAAAGTCAATTTATATCCTGGCGAGAGGAGGGCCCTGCCAAAGCCGGGTTAGGGCTGCACCCCTTTCAGATCACGTATCTTAGGTTTCGCCGTGCCCGCGCCGTCTCAATCTCCTTCCGCCGTGCCTCGTAGCCCGCGCGCCCCAGCAAGGCAAAGGTGGCAACCTTGCCCGCCTCTACCCCTGGCTGGTCAAAGGCGTTAATGTCGTAGAGTTCGCCACTGAGGGCCGTCTGTACCGCCAACAGGTATAGCAACTGCCCCACAGTGAATGGATTGACCTCCGGCAGGATGTAGGCACAGTTGGGCCGGTCAGCCTCGGCCAGCGCCAGGGCCGTTGCCTCCTGCTCCGCCTTCAGCAGTTCGCCGAAGGTGTGACCGCCCAGGTCATCTATCCCGGCCTCGCCGGTCTCGCCTGCGGGGATGCGCACGTCGTCGCGATCGCGTTCCACAACCAGGAAGTTGATAACTTTATCGTAGAGCCCTTCCA
>JADYZS010000014.1 GCA_020853075.1 Anaerolineae bacterium
GCGGGGCAGCACGCTCACAATGAAGGGCTTGTGATGCACGGGGCCACCCGTTGGTGGCACTAGTTGGTCTTCAATACCGACCACAAGGTCATCGGTGTCCAGTATCTCGTCACTACCTTCATTTTCTATATGATCGGTGGCATCCTCGCCATGATCGTGCGCGCCGAACTGGCGCAGCCTGGGATGCAGTATCTGACCCGCGCGGCCTATAACCAGGCCTTCACCATGCACGCCACCCTCATGATTTTCCTCTGGGTGATACCGGTGTTCGCGGGGTTCGCCAACTTCATCGTTCCTCTGCAAATCGGCGCGGAAGATATGGCTTTCCCGCGGCTTAACGCTTTCAGCTATTGGCTTCTCTTATTCGGCGGACTCTTGATGATGTCATCCTTTCTCGTCAGTGCCCCCGGCACGGGCTGGACTGCCTATCCGCCATTGTCATTGCTTGACTCTCCTGGAGAGACGGTGTGGGCAATGTCTCTCTTTGTTATTGGTTTCTCTTCCATCTTCAGCGCGATCAACTTCCTGGTGACCATCGCGCAGATGCGCGCGCCCGGCATGACCTGGTTCCGCATCCCACTGTTCAGTTGGGCCATCGTCGCCACCGCCATCATCCAGGTCCTGGCGACGCCCGTCATCGCCGCCGCGATGATCCTCTTGATCTTCTCGCGCGTCACTGGCGCGCAGTACTTCGTTGCCATCGCCGGCGGCAACCCGTTGATGTGGCAGCACCTCTTTTGGTTCTATTCCCATCCGGCGGTCTATGTCATGGTTCTACCGGCGATGGGCATCGTTTCGGACGTCTTGCCTGTCTTCAGCCGCAAGCCCATCTTCGGTTACAAGGCCATCGCCTTCTCCAGCCTTGCCATCTGCTTCCTCGGTTTCACCGTCTGGGCTCACCACATGTTCGCCAGCGGCATGAACCCAACGTTGACCATCCCCTACATGATTACCTCCATGATTATCGCCGTCCCGACGGGCATCAAGGTTTTCAGTTGGCTGGCGACCTTGTGGCGCGGCAAACTGCGCTTCACGACATCTATGCTCTTCGCCACAGGCTTCGTCTCCCTCTTCGTCATCGGCGGGCTCAGCGGCATCTTCCTGGCCTCGGTGCCGGTGGATCTGCACGTCACCGATACCTATTTCGTGGTCGCCCACCTGCACTACGTTCTTTTCGGCGGTAGTGTTACCGCTGTATATGCCGGTCTCTACTATTGGTTCCCGAAAATCACCGGGCGGATGCTGGATGAACGGATGGGGAAGGTACATTTCCTACTCCATTTTGTAGGCTTCAACCTGGCATTTCTGCCGATGCACCAGATCGGACTAGAGGGAATGCCGCGACGTGTCGCCGATTACGACCCGCAGTTTGGCGCACTTAACCTGGTTGTAACGGTGGGTGCCTACCTCCTGGCCGTCTCTACCCTCCCCTTGATTGTGCACGCTCTCGTCAGCATGAAACGGGGTGTGCTGGCCGGAGACAACCCCTGGCGCGCCAAAACGTTGGAATGGAAGACGTCTTCGCCTCCCTCTCTCTTCAATTGGGATGAGGCGCACCACCCGCTGGTCACCGAGGGGCCTTACGACTATGGGCACAAGCCGGCGGCCAAGCCAGTCGCAGCAGAGACGGAAGTGGCGCGCGTCTAGCGATTCGCCATAGACACTCAATCAAGGGACAGAGCCCGCACAGAGAGGAGCAAGAGAACTATTATGGAGCAGGTGGTTTCAGCGCACGCCGGGCCGGATACCAGGGCAGGGGTGAATAGGGAACGTCTCAAATTGGGTATGTGGCTATTCCTCGGCTCGGAGGTCATGTTCTTCAGCGGTCTGATCATCGCTTACCTGGTGCTGCGCTTCAGAAGCCCCACCTGGCCCCATCCTGCCGAAAGTCTAGATGTACCCATCACGGCGATGAACACCTTTTTCCTCATCGTGAGCAGTTACACCGTGGTCAGGTCGCTGGAGGCAATCCGCCGGGGCGATACAGAGCGGCTGCAAACCGGCCTGGCGCAAACGCTGATCCTCGGCGTCACCTTCCTATCCATCCAGGCTTATGAGTACAACCACCTCATCACCGTAGAAGGTCTCAGCCTCAATGGGAGCCTCTTCGGGGCGACCTTCTTCACCCTGACCGGTTTCCACGGCTTCCACGTGCTGATCGGAGTTCTCGTCCTCCTCTGGGTGCTTTCTAAAGCCATGCGCGGCGATTTCTCCAAAGATAACTGGATCGGGGTTGAGATATTCGGCCTCTATTGGCACTTCGTGGATCTGGTCTGGATCATCCTCTTCACCATCGTGTACTTGATCTAGAGGAGTTGCATCATGCAGGATACACATGAGACACATCATCCCAACTATACGGCGGTCTTTTTTGCGCTCGTCGTGTTGACGATCATTGAAGTAGGCGTCACTTACCTTCCCATTCCTCACACTCTCATTCTGCTGGTGCTATCAGCCATCAAGGCCGCGCTGGTCGCGCTGTTCTTCATGCACCTGAAGTACGATAGCCGCTGGTATGCTTTTATTTTTGTCGGCGCAATCGTGATGGGCTTCCTCTTTTCAATGGTCCTGTTGATCTGACGTTGTGCGGAGTCGTATTGTGGTCACAGATGTTTCACCTGACTCAAGCGCGGCGGCCCGCTGGCTCCGCCGCCTTGCTATCTTCCTGGCTTGTTGGGCCCGGCTTACCTGTTCGGCTCGCTGCTTCTTGGCGGCATCGTCCTGGGCTTGGCGTTCTGCCTCTACCACCGCGCATCCAAAGCATCGGCCTTGTCGCTCTATAAATGTTCCACCCTCTATCTGGCGATCCTCTTCGCGGCGATGGTGGTGGATCGGGCCATCGTGACGTAGACATGGGCAAGAGACACAGAGCAGGTGCCCAGGGTATTGCGCTCGTCATATTCCTCGTTACCTTGTCTATGGTCGCGTGTGCTAATGAGACTCCGCCTCTTCCTCAGATGGGGGATGCTCCCGTCTTCAGCCTGTACGACCAGTCTGGCCGCCCGTTCGGCAATGCCGACCTCTACGGCTACGACTGGCTGGCGAACTTCATCTCCACCTCCTGTCATGATCCGTGCCGGACCGTACTAACGCCCAAGATGCAGGAATTGCAGCGGGAGATTGAGGCCGATCCCGACCTGGCGCAGCGTGTGCAGATCCTTTCTATCAGCGTGGATCCCGCGCGCGACAACCCTTACGTGCTGGCACAGTATGCCAGATCGGTGGGCGCAGACCCAACCCTGTGGCGATTCCTCACCAGCATTGAGGAGAAGACCATCACGGATCTGCTGCAGATCGGATTCAAGGTGGGCGCGGAAGAGCAAGTCGTGACCGAGGGAGACCGCACCTTGACTCACAGCACGCGTTTCGTCTTGGTGGATGCCGCCGGGACGATTCGCGCCCTGTACGACGGGGAGGCTGCGCCCGCGTCGCAGATGTTGGCCGACCTGCGCCGCCTGGCGCGGGAGACCTCCACCGTGGTCGCGCAACCGACCCTGTGCGTTCTGCCGGGGAGCGAGCCGCAACGCGCTTCCGGCGCGCTCCTCAGCGCAGGCTCGCACCACACCGAGGGGAGCCGCGTCTTGGTATCAGATGAAAAGGCAGGTGGTTACACTTTCCGCGTGTGGGCTGCACCTTCGCCGCCCCAGGTGGGCCTGTACAGCGTCTATGTGCGCCTGGCCGATGCCAGGACGGGCGAAGGAGTGCGCGAGGCCCAGGTGACCATCCAGGCCACAGTGCTGGATACAGGCGACGCACGCACTGCCGTGGCGGACCACCGGAACGCAGGGAGTGCGCTAGATTATGCTTCGCACTTCGTGCTGGCGCAGCCCGGCCCTCACGAGTTCCGGGTACAGGTCAGCGGGCCAGCGGGCCAGGCGCAGGTTACGTTTCTTGAGCAGGTCGCAAGGAAGTCCACAAACCTGGCCTACATCATCGCCGGGGTCGCGCCGTTCATCGCGCTTCTGGGCGCGGTGGCCTGGTTCCGCCGGGCGCGGCGGGTAGGCTGATAATACCGTCTGTCATTTGGACGCGAAGGCTAGGGCCGTGCAAAGATCGCCATCGGATGAAATCCGACGGCTGCGAACTTGCATGAAGCCCGCAGGACGGGCTTTCTAGGGGTTGCCATCAGTTTCAACCGATGGCAACACGGAGAAATCTGCTATGCGAAGTCCCGCGATGAAGTCAGTCCGGTTTGGGCTGGCGGTCTTTGTCTGTTGTCTCGCGCTAACTGCCTGCAGCCGCGAATATACCCTGCGCGGCTCGGCCATCACTTCGCCCAAGGCCGCGCCCGCCTTCACCCTCACCGACCACAACGGCCAGCCCTTCCGTTTGAGCGCGCAGCAGGGGAGGGTCGTATTGGTCTATTTTGGCTTCACCTCTTGTCCCGACGCCTGCCCGACGACGCTGAGCAACCTGGCGCGTGTCCGGCGTGACCTCGGTTCTGATGCGGCACGCGTTCAGGTCGTGATGGTGTCGCTTGATCCGGAGCGAGACAGTGCGGAGGTTCTCAGGAATTACGTGACGGCCTTTGACGCGACCTTTCTGGGGCTCAGGGGGACGCCGGAAGAACTCGCTCCTGTCCTCAAGGCTTACGGCGTTGCCGCGATCAAGCGCAAACTCCCCGATTCTGCGTTGGGTTATACGATTGACCATACCATCTATACCTACGTGATAGACCCGGCGGGTCGCCTGCGCGAGACCTTCAGCCCTGACGCGGCTACGGCTGACGTTGCCAGCGACGTGCGCTACCTTATCCGCACAGGAGATTCATGAGGCGACACCTGGCCCCTCTTATCCTTCTCGCCAGTATCGTTGTGCTGAGCGCGTGCAGCAACGCGAACGCTCCGGCGATCCAGGTGACTGAGGCCTGGGCGCGAGCACCCGGTAGCGCTCAAGCGGGCGAGCCCGCCGCCACACCTACGGCAGAGAGCATGGCTCATGGGATGGCAAGGCCTACCGGAGCCGCTTATATGAGAATTCGCAATACCACCAGCGCACCCGACCAGCTTCTTCTAGCGCAGAGCGACGTTGCCCAGAGCACCGAGATACACACCGTAGAGGTGAAAAATGGTGTGATGGCAATGCGCCCAGTGGATAGGATTGAGATACCGGCCAAAGGTGAGGTCGTTCTCAAGCCAGGCGGCTTTCACGTCATGCTGATCGGCCTGACGAAAGACCTGAAGCCAGGCGACCGTTTCAGCCTCACGCTCCACTTTGAGAAGACCGGAAACATAGAGATCCAGGTAGAGGTGCGGCAGCCGTAGAGGATTATCACAGGTGGGGCGGGTCACAAGACCCGCCCCTTTGTGTTTTGCCTGCCGCTATCTGTTGTGCCAGACTAGCGGCAGGTAAAGGAAGAACGACGGTCGTTGGTCGCAGCGCAACCGTTCGTTGTAGTAGGTCAGGCCGTCCAACCCCAGGTTGCGCGCCCGCGGCTCAAAGGCCTTGATGAGATCGTTGTTGATCGTCCGCACGCTCCCACCGAAGGCGAGAACGTCGCCGTCCGTGAAGCGGATAGGGAGGATGTCCGGCGGATCGTCGTAGTAGCCGATCTCCGTGGAGAAGTCGGGAAGGTTTGTGACGCCTTCGCAGCGCACCGCGGTGGCATCCAACCCGAAGTCCACGCCGCGCGCAGGGATGCCGGCCGGGATCGGTGCGGCCAGGAGGTCGCTGTTGCGATAGACGATGGTCCCCGTTGCCGCGGAGAGGAGATCGCCGTCCAGGAACCCTGGCGCTCCTGCTACCTTCCAGTCCGCTTCTGTGGAGAACCACAGGTCTATCTGGTAGCGCTTCAGTTCCGTCGCCAGCAAGCCGGGGCTCTCCAACCAGAAGTCGCGGGACTTACCCTGGGCAAAGGCGAGGAAGTCGCGCACGCGCCCGGTGGTGCCGGCGAAGTGCACGTCGTCCAGGCCGAGATCGCCCACGGCGTTGAACGCTGCCAGGAGCGCAGCGTTGGGGATCACCGCGCCACTGGTGGTGAGGAGATCGCCCGCCGTGAAGCGGTTGCCGGGATCGTTTAACTCTGTAGAGAAGGCGACCAGTTCCGGCTGCAAGTTGATGATGTCCACCGCGTCCAACCCCAGGTCGGTCCGCTGCTGAAAGACGGCCAGCAGGTCTGCATTGCGGGCGCAGATGCGTCCGTTGGGGCTCAGGAGGTCGCCGTCGGAGATGACCTT
Source organism: Anaerolineae bacterium (assembly GCA_020853075.1). Lineage (GTDB taxonomy): Bacteria > Chloroflexota > Anaerolineae > JADYZS01 > JADYZS01 > JADYZS01. The sequence goes on from JADYZS010000014.1 coordinate 6,177, forward strand.
GTTTCCGTCGGCCGGTGTCGGCCCCTGCGTGACAAAGTTCTCTTCCACCGTGAAGCCGACGTCGGCACAGTCGGCCAGGTTGAAGGGCCTCTGCCCCGCGCTGGGAACAGGCGGGCCCAACATGATCGCCAGCAGGAGCGTCAGGACCACGACGCGTGTGAGATGCTTGTACATAGCCCTCTCCTTCATGGCGCAGCCGCGAAGGTGATGAAGGTGTTGGCGTAGTACGAGCCGGAGTTGTCCACAGCCGACAGGCCCCCGAACTCGTGACGGATGGACGCGTCCCACACGTACAGGTCAAGGAGATAGCAGCAGTCCACGAAGGATGCACCCAGGTCGGTCATGTTGATGTCACGCAGGCGGACCGTGGTGGCGTTGGGCGTCGTGCCGGTATCGTTGGTGTTCTTGACACCCACCGTACCATCTGTCGGATCCCAATAATTGTGAGGCCCATAGCCTACAGAGGTGGGCGGTACGCCACCGCGCACCACCAGGCTGAACCGCCAGTAGTAGGCATCGTCAAACTGGCCCCAGACCTGGAACTGGCTGGCTCCCTTCGGGGCCTCGCCGCAGGCTGGTACGATGGTAGTGCCGTCGGGCAGGCGAACCTGCAACCCGTTGGGGAACGGAGCAATGGTGGGGAGGACGTTGTCCAGTTGCAGATGGTGTTCCAGCGGCTCGCGATGCAACCCACCATCTTCCCACTCCAACCACAGGCGATAGTGACCATTCTTGTTGGGCGGGCCAAACCCTACCAGGTTGTCCGTATCCCAGACTGCCAACCGCAGATGCGAATTGGCGCAGCCGGTGAGCGTACCGCTCTTGGCCGCCAGGTAGTCCGAGGCATCCATCCAACCATTGGCATCGGTGCTGAGGCTGCCAGTGGCTAAGCAAGCGTTGATCGGCCAACCGTGCCACTCCCAGAGGACCCAGTTGGTGCGAACGCCGGCCGCGGTGCCCACAGCAGGCGCGGGCGCGGCCACATCACGATAGGCTACGCGGAAGCGGTCAATGCCGGTCGCGGGGAGGTAGCCGTCAATCGGTACGAATCTACCGCAGGGTCGCCGCGGCGGGTCGCCGGGAGGAGACATGGCCGAGTTCGCCCGGTAGAGGCCATCGCCGGGCCCGCCGATGGGGACCAGGCCGCCGTCAAAGTCGGCCACGGGCCGGTCACCGCACATCGTCTGGATGTTGGGGTCTGTGGGTGGCGGTTGGTCAGCCGCGACGAAGAGGGCATCCAATCCTAGATCGCGGGCGGCAGGCTTGAAGTCCTGGATCAGACTCCAATTCACCGCTACGACGCCATTGCCGAAGCGGAGCACGTCTCCATCGGTAAAACTGAGGCCGACGGGGTCCGGATCTTCGTAGAGGATTTCGGTGGAGAAGTAAATCCGCTCCCGGTCGCCGTTGCGGGGTACAGCAAATGCGTCCAGGCCAAAGTCCACGCCGCGCGCGGGGATACCCGCAGGCACAGAGGCAGGCAGCAAGGTAGCCTGATTGACTACGATGCTCGCACTCGCAGCGGAGAGGATGTCACCGTCCAGGAACCCCGGCGCACCTGTCGGCGGATTCCAGTCTCCCTCGGTGGAGAACCAGAGATCCAACTGGCGGCGTTTGAGAGCGTCCTGCAAACGGCCAGCGGTCCAGTAATCTCGCCCTCTTTCCCTGACTTCGGCCAGGAAACTTACGGTTGCGCTGATCGTTCCGATGAACTTCACTTCGTCAAGACCGATGTCGTGGCCTACGCCAAAGCCCCCAACGAGTGCCGCGTTAGGCAGCACCGCGCCGTTGGTGCCGATCAGATCGCCTGCGGTGAAGCGATTGCCGGGATCGTCCAGTTCGGTAGAGAAGGCAACCATATAGTTCCTGGCGTCAATGATGTCCACCGCGTCTAAGCCCAGGTCGGTACGCGGCTGGAAGACGGCTAACAGGTCCGCGTTGCGGGCGCAGACCGCGCCATCCGCTGAGAGGAGGTCACCATCGGAGATGCGAGGATTCCCGTCCGACGGCTCGGGGCCATGGGAGATGAAATCCTCTTCCGTGGAGAAGCCTGCGCTCTCGCAAGCAAGGAGAGCAGCCGGCCCCACCAGGCTTAAGGCCGGTTGCACCGGCAGCAAGACGAGGCTCGTCACGAACACGACGAGCATCCAGAGACTTACTTTCCTTCGCATGGGCGAAGCCCTCCTTCCTGATGTGCATTCCGAAATATGTTGCGACGTAGGCGGCGACGCAGCGAGTGTGGAATAGAGTTCTTTCCCTATCGTTTCTCCTTTCCGCTTATGCCAACGGATGGCCCGTTGTCGCGATATGGGTATGGCTGGGGATGGTAGAAGTTCGTCTGGGGAACTACATCAAAGATAGCAGGTTCTGAAGATATTGTCAATACCAGAACCAGGCGGCCAGCCTACGAATAGCCTACAACTCTTGCCCGCCACCAGGATTTGTGCTACAATGCACGAAGTACAGTGTCCACCATGGCGGAAGAGCTCGTCCGCGTTCCGTCCTTTTCTTGCATCCCATTCCTTCATCAAGCCACCCACATCAGGAGGTGATGCCAGGTCACTTTCCTTCGCCCGCGTCAGTTTGAGACACGCAAGACGGTCGTCAGAGATCGTCTTCTGATTACCCATCATAGGGCAGGTGCAGAAAGGAGAACTTCACGATGCGAAAGTCCTTGCTGATCTTCATGTTTCTCATGGCTCTCAGCGTGCTCCCCGCCGCTGCCATCGCGCAAACAGGGCCAGAAGTTCCCGATGAGGATGCTGCTACAACCGAATCGCCGATGGCGCTGGAGTCCAATCTGAGCGCGGGCTTCTACTATCAGGGTGTTTTGAGTGAAGGCGGTGTGCCTGTGAACGGCACACGCGACATACGCTTCCAGTTGTACGATGATGCGGTTGCCGGGAACCAGGTTGGAGGCACCATCACCTTGCCGGCTGTGGCCGTACTCAACGGTCGCTTCCAGGTCTTCCTGGGATGGAGTTCCGCGATCCTCAACGGTCAGAATCGCTGGCTGCGAGTGGAAGCCAAGGATAGTGGCGGCATCTATCGCGACCTGGGCCGCCAGAAGATCGCGGCAGTACCCTACGCCATGAGCCTGTACCCCGGCGCCGCCATCTCTGGCACGACCGGCTCCGACATCGGTATCCTGAACATACGCAACACTGGCACAGAGGGCGACGGTATCAAGATTGAGGCAGCGCAAGATGGGTTGGATGTGACCGTCACAGGCACCGGAAGCGGCGACTCGGCGATTGAGGGCACGGCCACAGGCGTTGCCGGTAATGCTCGTGGCGGCTACTTCTACAGCCGGTCGGGCCAGGGCATCTACGTAGAGAGTGACGGAGACGTCGGTCTCTACGCCAGGAGCGACGGCGGCTACGGCATCTTCGCGCAGAGCACAGTCACCCATGCGCTGGTGGCCCGCGGCCCCAGCACGCCGGAAACACCCGTGTTTTATGCAGGTTATTTCGTCGGCGATAGCGGCATCTACGCCGAGGAAGAGGACGATGGCGGTTCCGACTGGGCTGGTTATTTTAAGGGCGACGTGGAGGTCACTGGCTTCCTCAAGTCGCCGGAGGATACGGTCATCTACCTCAGCCTCTACAGCGCCAGGCCGGATAGCGCCTCCCCCTTAACGATTCAATTCCAGGATGAAGGTAACATCTTCGTCAACCAGGCCGCTGGCAGCGGCGAGCGCACCCTCATCATCCCTGTGGACCTGCCGGCCATGCTCTATGGTGTCTCTACCAAGATCAAGGCGGTTCAGGTCTGCTATGACCTCTCCAATACAGGCTCCTTCATCACCAGAACCCGTGTGCAGGAGTGGCCGGACCCAGGCGGCCCCCTGGATACCATCATTGACGATAACACGGATCGCACCAGCATTACGGACGTCTGCTACACGGCGATAGATGCCGTGCCGGAAATCGTACGTGGCACCGTCACCGTGCGGCTTACATTAAACTTCCGGGCAGAGGCCACCTTCCCCGGTGACATTGTGGTTATCAACTCGGTCCGCCTGGCCCTGACCGAATAGGAGGGCCGCCATGAGACGCAAGATGCTCCATGCTGCCGTGCTTCTCCTGTTGCTGATCGGGATCAATTTCTCCCTGGCCTCGGCCAACGGTGTCATAGATGTCCACTGGTGGGTCATGGGTGGTGGCGACGGCCCCCTGAACGCTGGTGGGCTTCATCTGGA
>JADYZS010000015.1 GCA_020853075.1 Anaerolineae bacterium
AATCATGGCGCAGTTGACGAATCGGAAGAGTCTGACTATAATATCCCCCACTGTCACCAGATTGTGCGATACTCGCACTTATTACTATCGCCAGGAGGGAGCAATATGTTGCCTGAGTCAGCCGTACGTGAAGCCGAAATCCACGCTGCCGAACACGAGTTGTATCCGCCCAGCCCTGAAGTTGTCCGTTCAGCCTGGGTACAGGACTGGGAGAGCATCGCCCGCCGCGCTGAGGCTGACCCGGAAGGCTTCTGGGCCGAGCGTGCTCTGGAGTTGGAGTGGTTTTCGCCCTGGAACCAGGTCTTAGATGATTCCGAAAAACCTTTTTACAGATGGTTTGTGGGGGCGAAGGTCAACATCGTTCACAACTGCCTGGATCGCCACATGAAGACCTGGCGCAAGAACAAACTGGCCCTCATCTGGGAAAGCGAGAAGGGTGAGGTACGCACCTTTTCCTATTTCGCCCTTAACCGCGAGGTCTCCAAGTTCGCCAATGTCCTCAAGAGCATGGGCATCCGCAAGGGCGACCGGGTCACGATCTACATGGGCCGCGTGCCGGAACTTCCTATCGCCATGCTCGCCTGTGCCAAGATTGGCGCCATCCACTCGGTAGTGTACGGCGGCTTCTCCGTAGAAGCGCTGCACGGGCGCATTGAAGACTCGCAATCCAAACTCGCCATCACCTGCGATGGAGCCTTCCTCAACGGCAAGATCGTTGAACTCAAGCAGATCATGGACGAGGCGCTGAAGCGCTCACCGACCGTGGAGAACGTGATTGTCGTCAAGCGCACCGGCCGAGAGGTCAATATGGAAGCCGGGCGCGATCTGTGGTATCACGACCTGATGGGCCTCCCCATCGCCAACGGCAAGTGCGAGACGGAGGTGATGGATGCCGAGGACCCGCTATACATCCTCTACACCTCCGGCACGACCGGCAAGCCGAAAGCGGTGCTCCACGTCCACGGCGGCTACATGGTTGGTATCTATACCACGCTCAAATACGTCTTTGACATCAAGGATGAAGACCGCTGGTGGTGCGCGGCTGACCCCGGCTGGGTGACGGGGCATAGTTACATCGTTTATGCCCCCCTGCTGTGCGGCGCGACCAGCCTCATGTACGAAGGTGCGCCCACCTATCCCTACCCGAACCGCTGGTGGCAGATGGTGGAGAAGTACGGCATTACCATCCTCTATGCCGCGCCGACAGCCATCCGGGGCTTGATGCGCTTCGGCGAGGCGTGGCCTAACCGCTATGACCTTTCCAGCCTGCGGCTCCTGGGCTCGGTGGGCGAGCCGATCAACCCGGAGGCATGGCGCTGGTATTACCGGGTCATCGGCAAGGAACGCTGCCCCATCATGGATACCTGGTGGCAGACGGAGACCGGGATGTTCATGATTACACCACTCCCCTGCGTCGCCCTGAAACCAGGATCGGGCACACGCCCCTTCTTCGGTATCCAGGCGGACGTGGTGGACGAGGAAGGGAAGCCAGTGAAGAATGGCGACGAGGGGTACCTGGTCATCAAGACACCGTGGCCGGCCATGCTACGCACCATCTACGGCGACCCGGATCGCTACGTGGAACAGTATTGGAGCAAGTATCCCGGCCTTTACCTCACTGGCGATTCGGCCAAGAAGGACGACGACGGCTACTTCTGGATTATCGGCCGCGTGGATGACGTCATCAAAGTATCGGGCTATCGCCTGGGCACAGCCGAAATAGAGAGCGCGCTGGTGAGCTATCCGGCGGTGGCCGAAGCCGCAGCCATCGGCCTGCCTCACGACGTCAGGGGGCACACCATCTACGCCTACGTGCTCCTCAAGACAGGCCAGGCGCCCTCCGACGATTTGGCCGAGACGCTGCGCCTGCACGTGGGCCACGAGATGGGCCCCATAGCCAAGCCGGAGAAGATCATCTTCGTGGACAAACTCCCCAAGACGCGCAGCGGCAAGATCATGCGCCGCGTCCTCAAGGCACGCGCGATGGGTTTGCCTGAAGGTGATCTTACCACCCTGGAAGATTAGGCCGACAGTTGCTGGAAATATAACTGATGGCGGGGGATCGCTGTGCGATCCCCCGTTTCTTTGTCGTCACCCGTATCAATTCCGAGTAGAGGCGGAACACCGTAATCGGCTTCAGGTGCGATCCCCCGTTTCTTTGTCGTCACCCGTATCAATTTACCCTCCGGCTACGTTGGCATTATTGGAGCCACTGTGGTTGCTCCACCCTCTTCCATCACTTCTCACCTCTAGCCCAGGCGATATTGCACGTTCTCACGCGCCCCAGGCTGCGCCCTCGGCGCGCCGCGCCGTCCGAGGTGTGGGGTAGCCTTACCTTATAGCGGATTAAGGAGAGACCTGCCATGCCCGTTTTTAGACGAGAACAGAAGCCGTACCAGAGCGCCCAGGTGCGCAGTGTTGCTAGGCCGCCCGTCGCAACCACCCCAGAACCGCCTGTTGAGATCACCCCGCCGCCTCCCGCTCTCACACGAACCGGAGAAGGCACACCGGCAGAGCCACACCCCGCCGCGCCCCCCGTGAACCGCGCGGCGGCGGCTGTGGTGGACAAACTATCTGAGATCAAGGGGACGTTACATTCCAAGGGCAACGTGCTCATAGAGGGGATCTTCCAGGGAGAGGTAGAGGCGAAGGAAACCGTTTGGGTGGAAAAAGGCGCCCAGACGAAGGCCCAGATTCGCGCGAATGATGCGGTCATCTCAGGGTCGTTTGATGGCGAGGCAGAGTGCCAACATCGGCTGCAGATCGCAGCAACGGCCACGATCAGCGGCGAGATCAAGACCCCCGTGCTCGTCGTGGAAGAGGGCGCTACCGTGAACTGCCGTTTCAGCATGACGCGGCCAGGGAGGTCAGCAAGATGAATAGCACGACGTTGCCCAGGAGTTTAAGTGCGCCCACGAAAGCGCAGAGTCCTGATCGCGCGACGAGCGAGAGCAAGATAGACCGCGACTCGCACTTCAACGGCCTGTATGAGACCAAGCAGAACCTGTGCATTGAAGGCATCGCGGAGGGCGAGATCCACTGCAACGGCACCCTGACCGTCGCCGA
>JADYZS010000016.1 GCA_020853075.1 Anaerolineae bacterium
GGAAAGGCCGCGCCAGGCGCAGATGGTCGTCGCGCCTCTGGCCCCGGACCTCGCCCGGCCCCGGACCTCGCCGCCCGCCGCCGATGAGGACGGCATCCACGTGGCCGAGCATCTCCTCCGGCTCCTGGACGACCCGCGGGATACGATAAGTCTCGGCATACGACCGTGCTGTGGCGAGATCATAATCCCACGCGCACGCCATCCTGGCCTGGGGCATCCCGGCCAGAACCTCGGCCCAGGGACGGCCATGCGGCTCCACGGTGACCATCCCCAGTCTGAGCGGTTTCTTTTCTGCCACCTTTGTTCCCTCCGGTGATGAGGTCGCCTGCCGCGCCATCAGGTTCAATAGCCAGACGCGCTGAAATCCGCGCTATTATACGCCAGAATCACGGGCTCGTAAACTGGCCGCGCCGTCGCTTATGCTATCGGGCTGAGGGCTGGGTGGAGCCGTTCCCCAGATGGCAGACCATCTCTTGGAGCGCAGCCACGGGGTTAAACTGCGTGACGCGCACCTCCGGTGGAACTTGCAGGACGCGAGAGGTGTAGTTGAGAATGATGCGTATGCCCGCACCTATGAGGAGATCGGCCACCGCTTGGGCGTCGCAACTACAGAAGGCCAGGATCGCGACCTTCACATCGTGTTCGCGAACCCAGCCCGGTGCATCGGATGTCAGCGCCACAGTTAAATCCCCAACCTGTCTTCCTGTCTGCCTGGGATCGCAGTCAAAGATGGCGGAGAGCCGGAAGGCGCTATCCTGGAACCAGGCGGAGAGGGCGAGCGCGCACCCCAATTCCCCCGCGCCGACCAGAACCACGTCCCACTTGCGGTTGACGCCCAGGACCTGTTCTAGGGCAGAGACCAAGCAGTCGATCTCGTACCCCAGGCCGCGCACGCCGAACGCGCCGAAATGAGACAGGTCGGAGCGCGCCAACGCGCCGCAGATCCCCACGCGCGCGCCCAAGTCGTCGGATGAGATGTGGGTCTTGCCGGCGGCCAGGAGTTCCTGCAAACAACTGAGATAAAGTGGCAGCCGCTGGATGATCGGCTCCGGCGCGGGGGCGCGGCGGCGGCGCGGGGCGTGATTGAGTGCAATGTCGGCGACGATGGATAGCTCTCTCATGCGGCTCCAGCGGTAATCTCACCACAAAGACACAACCGATAAATCGTAAAGCGCAAGACCTTATGCCTTTGTGATGAGGACTTTTTATGCGGCCAGGCGCGGTGTGAAGGCTGCACAGTTGGCGCACTGGGGGCGCAACTGTCCCTCGGTGGCCCGCACGATAGCCCAGCAGGGGATGTCGGGATGCTGGTAGGCGGTGCAGTGGACACGCTGTTCCGGTGAGCATTTCTTCAGATCCCAACATTTCTGCCCGGCGCCAGCGGCGCGCCAACGGTTATCCATGCGCACCAGCCAATAGCCAATACCCAGGCTGATGAGGAGCGGTATGCCTAACCGCAACAGCAACATGCTAATCACGACGACCGTACCACGTAGCGCTTCCATAAATAGCCTGAACCTTTCCAGGAGCCGCTTCCTCAATGCCTTTCAGATTCTCCGGCTCCACTTACAGCATAGCACATCGCGCCCGGCGCGTCTATCCGGCGAAGCCACCATTTCGCGCGTGGGTAATAATCCCCATATCTCGTATCCCACAGGCCGCCGCGACGTTGGCATAGGTAGCGCCAGCCCCTAAAGGTCTCACAGACCTTTAGGGGCTCAGGTCGTTTTGACAAAGCCAACCCCGTATGCTAACATGCACAAGGCCCCATCCTAACCGGAGGAAAGCGAATTGAAGCGTATTCTGCCTAATGCTCTAACAGTCTTGGTTATCCTCGTCACCCTCCTCTCCAGTTCCCTGTTGCACGCCAGTGCTGTACCCCCGCAGGCTCCCCAGATTACTGGCTTCTCCGATTCCACCATCATCCCCTGCCTCCCCGGCGGCCCCGTTTTCAACCCCGGCAGCCCAACTACCGTCGCCGACAACGTGAGGCTCACTTGGTCGGGCACGCCAGCGTCGGCCCAACTCATCGCCTACGTCTTTGATGCCAACGCCGTCCATTCCATCTCCATCAACGGCCAGACCATCGGCAATTCCATTCTGAACCCGCCGCACACCAGCAGCCCCAAGTGCCGCGTCGGTTCGGAGGAAGCGAAGATCGTTATTGACTTCAACCCGTCCATCCTGGTCAAAGGCGATAACCAGGTGCGGATTGACACCACCAGCGACGATTGGGGCCTGGCGCGGGTGAAGATTCAGGTCAGCGGGGCCGACGTGAACGGCCCCCGCAACGAGGAGTATGCCGTCCCCAGCAATTCACCCAGCACTTACAGTGATGGCGTTACACCGTACGAATACCAGGGGAGTCTGACCCACGTGCAGATTCCTTCTTCTTATACCGGCCAGACAGCCGTGTGCATGGTCGTAGCGTTGAAGGATTGGGCGGAGCGGCGGAACAAGCCGATCTTAGATTTCGGGGCGGCGGCAGAGGCGAAGGGATGGCTCCTGGTCTCGCCGGAGATGCACGGTGATTACCCTTCCAACCGCAAGGGTTTCTTTGGCGGCGGCTCCTTCCAGACGACGACCGATCCCGCCATAGATCCCTACCGGGATCCCGGCCACCATACTTTTGCCTCGCGCTCGGCGCAGCAGGACGTGGTAGATGCCGTTAACTATATGCTCGCCAACTTCAACGTGGATAAGCAGTGCATTTACATCTATGGCGCGGGCGTCGGCGCGCAGACGGCGATGGTGACGGCAGCGAAGTGGCCCCATCTTTTCGCCGCCGTCATTGAGGAAGGTGGCCCTTTCAACCTGGTCAACTGGGATTACGACATGCGGTTAGGGCAAAAGACCCCCAACCTGGTGTTCCAGGCGCAGATGTGGGGCGAGTTGAACGGCTTCCACTTCCTCACGTTCTGCGAATTCCTCTTCCGCAGCCCGGAGGAATATGCTCAGAACCTGTCGCAGTTGCCGCTCCGTGTCGTCCACGCGCGGAACGATACCGTTACCCACCCCTATAACCCGGACGACATCCGCCTCAATGTCCAGGCGTGGAACCCCAACGCCATCGTAGAGCAGGTTTGGGTGACGGGCAACCACGACGCGCGTCTTCCCGACTTCGCCAATAACCATCTGAACTGGTTTGCTCAATATCGGAAGCCTGGACGCACGACCATCTTACGCGGCAAGCGCGAGGCTAGTGGGCCTTTGCATTGGCTCAATATTTCCCAATTCGGTGGCCGCCACTGGACCGATATTCACCAGGCGGGATATGATCCTCTCACCGGTCTCATCACCACGACCGTTCAAGAGGGGATCGCCACTCTCCAGGATGGCAAAGACCAGAAGTGCCCGCCGCCCGCCGGCAACAGCGTGTCCCTCGGCTACAACCTGGCACAGATGGGCCTTCCCACCGACCGCACCTACGTGGTGGAGGACTTCAACCAGGATTGGGGCCGCTTCAACACCTACCTGGCGACGCCTGCCAACGGCTTCCTCACGGTTACAGTGCAGAGCGGCGGTTACCCCACGGAGACCTCAGGTTACCATACCGCCCATTCCTTCACGATCTACCCTGGCGATATCCTCCCTACCGTCATCACTAAAGAGGTGGGCTCTGTTGCCGATACCTACATTGATTTCTACAGCCAGAACACTGCCAGAGGCTTCGGCGGCACTCTCAATCTGACGAATGATAGAACCGGCACTCACATGGGGCCTTTGCGCAATGCCCTTCTCCGGTTTAACCTCTCGTCTATTCCGGCGAACGCCCACATTCACGCGGCATCCCTCGGTCTATACGCCTATTTTGAGGCGACTAGAACCGAAGGGCTGGGTAAGCTGCAAGTGGACGTGCATCGCTTGCGCCGCACCTTTGATGAGGCCAGCGCCACCTGGATCAGGGCTACGGGTACGCAGGTTTGGGCTCTCCCTGGAGCCATGAATACCAACCTGGATTACGTGCCTACCTACACCGACCGGCGCATGCTCTACCAGCATGATATGCCATGGACGCCCGACTACACCCCCGGCGCGTACCAGTATCCTCAGTTTGGCTTTGAGGTGACCGACGCAGTAAAATACTGGCTGGCGAATCCCTCCCAGAACTTCGGTCTTATCCTGCGCGCTGACCGTCTTGTTTCTGAGGTGTCAGAGGAAGACTTGGTCCGCTACTACCTCTTTGCTTCTAACCAATACGGCGATCCCACTAAGCGACCTAAGTTGTTCGTGGCTTACAGCACCTCGGCACCGCCGCCGCTCCCCACCTTCACCGCCACGCCCACGCCCGGCCCCAGCAACACGCCGACGCCGACCATGACGCCGACCCCAACGGTGACGCCGACCCCGACGCCGACGGCCAGCCTTGCCCGCATTGAGGGCGCGGTCTATCACGATCTGAACGGCAACAGTGCGTACGATCCGGGTGAACCACCGCTGGCCGACGGGAGGCTCTCGGTCTGGCAGCAGAGCACGGAAATCACCAGCACCGTCACCGGGGCAGACGGCCTCTACGCTTTTAGTGGTTTGGTGCCTGGTTCGTATCAGGTGCGCTTCACGCCGCCGATGGGCTACCAACCGAGCCCGGATAGCCCGGATAAGGTCTTCGTATTCCTGGGCGGCGGTCAAACGGGAACCATAAACTTCCTGGCCCAGGCCTCCACGCCGACGCCGACACCTACGGAAACGCCGACTCCGACCGTCACGCCGACGGAGACGCCTTCCAGATACAAGCACTACGTGCCTATCATCGTACACGAGGCTCCATAAGCCTGCGGTCTCCAGCCATCCACGAATGGCGTACACGAATACACGAATCAGGGCGTCTGCAACACAGGCCATTCGTGTATTCGCGCAATGTTCGTGGATGGCTCCCCCTACCTTCTCTCCTCTCGCACGTACGCCACGCCCAGCGACGCGGGCGCACCTAACCGCTTCCGCAGCGCGGCGCGCGAGCCGATCACCAGCACGATGATGGTGAAGGCGTAGGGAAGCATGTTCATGAAATAGCCCAGGTTCGGGTTGCGAAAGAGGGGGAGCGACGGGATGCCCTGCAAGTCCAGCGGCAGGCGGCGGATCGCTCCGAAGAGGTAGGAGCCGAAGGCCGCGCGCAGCGGATTCCACCCGGCGAAGATGACCAGCCCCACCGCAATCCAGCCCTGGCCCGCCGTCATCCCTTCAATCCAGCCTGGGGTGATCGCCAGGCTCAGGCTCGCTCCGGCCAGCCCCGCCAGCAGCCCGCCGACGAAGACGTAGAAATAGCGCACCGCATAGACGTTGATGCCCAGCGCGTCTGCCGCCGCGGGGTGCTCGCCCACCGTCCGCAGATGCAGCCCCGGCCGCGTCCGCTGTAAGAGAAACCAGAAGAGAGGCACGAGGATAAAGCCGATATAGACCACCACGTTTTGCTGGAAGAGGACCGGCCCCAGGACGGGGATGCGATCCAGCAGGGGAATGTCCAGGTTGGGGATGCGGGCGATAGCCTGGCGTATCTCCACCAGCGGCGCGCCCAATACGGCGCTGAGACCTGTGCCGACGAAGGTCAGGGCCAGGCCGCTCACCACCTGGTCGGCCCGCAGACTGATGACGACGAAGGCGTGGAGGAGGCTCAGGCTCCCCGCGGCCAGCATCGCGGCCAGCACGCCCGCCCAGGGGTTGCCGGTGGCGTGGGCCACGCCGAAGCCGGTCATCGCGCCCATGAGCATCATCCCCTCCACGCCCAGGTTAAGGACGCCCGCGCGCTCGGCGTAGATCTCGCCCAGCGTGGCGAAGAGGATGGGCGTGCCTGTGGCGGCCCACGCGCCGAGGAAGAGTTGTCCTTCGGCCCCGATGTTCCACAGGCGCATGCGGAAGGCGAGGGCAACGCCGAGGCCCGCCAGGATGAGGGGCGTCGCCTTGACCGTCGTGTCGGAGAGGGCGTAGCCGCTGAGGAAGGCGGTCTGGATGATGTGGCCGTAGGCGACGAGGGGATCCACCCCGGCCAGAAAGAGGAAGATGCCACCCACGACCAGGGCGAGCAGGATGGAAAGGACCGGCGTGGCCCATTCCAACCAGCGGGGGAGCGTCAGTCGTCGCTCAATTCGGAGCCGCGTTGCCAGGGCCATGCTATGTCTCCATCTCCTCCAGTAGCTGCCAGCCGTAGAGGAGCATCCGCGGCAGATGGAACGGTCCTTTCCACATGTTGCCCTTGACCGGAGAGGAGACGGTGCCATCGCGGCGGAGATAGCCGAACCATTCGCCGTGCTCGCGGTCGGGGAAATGGGCGAAGGACCACTCGTGCAGCCGCTCGTACCAATCCGCCCACTTCTTGTCGCCCGTCAGATGGTGCGCCAACAGGCAGGCATACAGCGCCTCGTTGTGCGGCCACCACAACTTCAGTTCGTGCTCGTAGGGCTCGGCGGGCTTGCCATCACAATCCACGTAGTAGAGGATGCCCCCGTATTCCTTATCCCAGCCGATGTCCAACGACCATTCCAGTATCTGGCAGGCGCGGTCTATCAGGTTCCGGTCACCGCGGTGCTGCCCCTCCCGCATGATGAACCAGGCCGTCTCAATCGCGTGGCCGGGGCACACCGTGCGACCCTGGGGATTATCCAGGATGCTGCCGTCGGAGAGAACCGTCTCCAACAGACATCGTTTCTCCGGCTTCAGGAAGTAGTGGAAGACGTCGTCTATGGAGCGGGTGATGGTATCGTCGTAGAGAGGATCGTTGCCGTCAATCTCACGGATGATCTGCGACGTGGCGACCAGGATCATCGGCATCGCGTGGCTCCGCAGGGAGCGCGTCTCCGGTATGTACTTCAGCGGCAGGAGGCCGGGTGTGCGGTAGTACATTAAAAGCAGGCGATAGAGGTCCCGCGCGCGCTGAAGGTGCTCCTCCGACCCGGAGGCACGAGCATATTCGGCCAGGCCGATCACGCCGAAGGTTTCGCTGAAGAGGTAGCGCCGCTTCCGCAGGGGCCGTCCATCTCGCGTCACGGCGAAGAACATGCGCCCGTCGGTATCAAAGGCGTGCTTCAACAGGAACTCCATGCCATGACGGGCGACTTCCAGCCAGTCGGGGCGTTTCTCCACCGTGTTGTAGAGGCGGCTCCACATCCAGATCACGCGCCCGGTCACCCACACCGGCTGGTCCGTGCTGAGGAGCGAACCATCGGCATCGCGATAGGTCAGGTAGCCGCCGTACTCCTTATCAACCATGCGGCTTTGCCACCAGGGGATGACGTCGTTGAGCAGCGTATCGCGGTAGAGCACGCGCAGTTCCTCA
>JADYZS010000017.1 GCA_020853075.1 Anaerolineae bacterium
GAGCGCGCCGACGTGCTGACGATCTCCATCCACGGGCACCCGCGCATTGCCTACCCCTATTTCTGCGGCTTTGCCGACGAAGAAGGAACAGGAGCAGGCAAAGGCTATAACGTGAACCTGCCGCTACCTGAGAAGGTGGACGGCGAAGGCTATCGCGCAGCGTTGAATAAAGCGTTGGGGCTACTGGTCAGGTTCCGGCCCGATTTCCTGGTCGTGGCGTTGGGGCTGGATACCGGCAAAGGAGACCCGACCGGCTCATGGGACCTGCAAAGCAAAGATTTCGCGGCCAACGGAGAGGTGATCGGCGCGCTCCGGCTCCCCACCCTCGTCGTGCAAGAAGGCGGGTACAACAACCGGGTGTTGGGCGTCCACGCGCGGCACTTCTTCACGGGGCTGTGGGCGGGCGCGCGCCCATCCTGACCCCTACCCACTCAAGTCGGAGAGGTCAAGCCGGCCCTCGCGTTGCAGGCGGCGGAAGATAGCCACCGTCTCTGCAATGCCCTGGCGTAGAGGTGTGCGCGGCAGGTCGGGCACGAGGCGGCGCAGGCGCGAATCATCCAGATGCGGTGAGATGGCGATGGGCTTGCCCTGGCAGCGGACCAGGCCTTTGGCTTCCGGGATCACCCGCTCCAACTCGGCGATGAACTCCTCTATGGTGACCATAACGCCGCTGATGTTGAAGACCTCGGCTCCCTGGAACGGCACCTGGGCACAACCGATGAAGGCCCGCGCGCAGTCATCCACGTAGAGCATGTCGTTGGGCCCGACGTAGCCGATGGTGTAGGGTCGCCCTGCTACCGCGGCTTTGATGGCCTTCGTTGGCGCGGAGGTGAAGCCCGCGTCGCGTCCCGCTCCATAAACGGTGTAGGGGCGCAGCCCGATGCTGGAAACCTTGTTCTCCAGCCAATAGACCAGCGCGTTCCCTTCGTTTGCCTGTTTGAAGACGCCGTAATGGGTCTTCGGCAGGAGGCGCGCATCGTCGGTCACTGGCCCGGTGTAGGCCTCCTCTGGCCCGATCACCGCGATGGAACTGGCGTAAACGATGCGCTGCACCTGGTCTGCATGGCGGCGCGCCGCCTCAAAAAGAGCCAACGTCCCCAGCACGTTGACCCGCGCCCCCAGGAGGGGATCGGCGCGGCAGGCCGGTATCTGTAGCCCGGCCAGATGGATAATGCGGGTGATGCTGTGGGCGACGACGGTGGCTTCCACGCTTGGCAGGTCGGTCACGTCACCGTGGACAAAGGTCGCCCGCGCGATCTGGTCGTCGGTGGCGACTAGGCGCAGGCGGCGTGGCGTTGTGTCCAGGTCAAAGACCGTCACAGGTATCCCTGCTTCCAGCAAGTCTTTCACGATCAAGGCCCCGATGAATCCCTGGGCCCCAGTGACAAGAAAGTGGTCTGCCATGTTGTTGCCCTCTTTCACGATCTACTTGTACCTCTCTTATCCCCCGCCGTAGAGCCAGCGGTAGATCGCCTGCTGAGACATCACGCTGCGCACGTAAATCTGCGATTCGCGCGCGCCGATGTCGGCCACAAAGAGATCATCGTCCGGACCGGAACGTCGCCGCCAGGCCTGGGCGTTGCCTGGCCCGCCGTTGTATCCTGCCAGGGCCATCAACCTGTCGCCGCTGAAGCCCACAAGGGCGCGACCTAAGTAATAGGCCCCGAACTTGATGCCGACGTAGGGACGGTACAACTGTTCAGGGTAGAAGTTGCGCCAACCGATCCGCCCCGCGATCCATTCGCCTGTGCTGGGGATGACCTGGGTGAGCCCCAGCGCGTCTGCCACAGAAGTGGACGTCTCCTCAAAGAGGCTTTCTTGGCGGATGAGCGCATAGAAGAGCCAAACGTCTATCTTCTGGGCTGCCGCTTCCGGTTCAACAAGGTCGGCGTAGTATCTGGGAAAGGAGAGGCGTAGAATAAAACCGGGAGCCTGGCGCACGTCACTGCCCGCTGGCGAGAGGGCGATGAGCCGCATGGCGCTGGTAACCGACAAACGGTTAGCACGCAGGTCGCGGAAGGCCAACGACAGGCGATAGAGCATGACGGGGTCGTTGTTCCAACGGTTCTTCACCCCTTCCAGTTCAGCCAATCCCTCGCGCACCAGGCCGACGGCCAGCATCTCGCGCCCGCGACGGTAGGCCGGGTCATCTGCGATGGCGGTGGGAAGAGCGCGCAAGGCTTCATCTGTGGCCGTCTCTTGCGTCCAGCCTCGCAGCCAGGCCTCGGCTGCTTCCTGGTCGTCCGGCGGTGGCGGCGGTGGTGGCACGGGAGTTGCCCCCAAGGCCTCGGCCCGCAAAGAGTAGAAGCCGTTCGGCTCCCTATCTCGCAACTGGCTCCAGGGGACGCTTGCGCCCGCCATGTCGCCCGCCGCCAGGAGACTCTTGCCCCACCAGAAGAGTGCCGCCGCGCGCAGGTCAGAAGAAGCGTAGTTAGTTGCCAGATCCTGGAAGGCAGACGCGGCATCCTTGTAGTCGCCGACGCGATACAGGTGTACCCCCGCCCGCAAGAGGGCAGGAGCGGCATCCGCCGATGCCGGGAGGGTCTGGCGCAGCGCCAGGAAATCGCGCGCCGCGCCGCGATAATCTTGTGCGTTCTCCAGGAGCAGGGCCGCTCGCCACAACGCCTGGGATGCCAGGCGGTGCGTGGGGTAGCCAGTGGCGAAGCGGCGGTAGGTCGTGCGAGCGGCGGTTGCGTTGCCCGCACGTGCCTGGGCCGAGGCTTTATCCAGCCAGGCATCGCCCCATTGGCCGATTTGCGTGTAATTGTTAATGACCACGTCAAATTGGGCGATGGCCTGCGTCAGTTGGTTCTGGGCCGCGTAGGTTTTAGCCAGGAAGTAATGGGCTTCGCCTTTTCTGCCGGTGGCGTCAGATGAAATGTAGCGGCGCAAGGCGGTGACCGCGGGCCCGTAGGCCGCAGCATAGTAATCCGTCAGGCCGCGCAGGTAATCATCTACGGGCACGCCGGCATCCACCAGGGCGACCAGCGCGGTGTAGGCGGCAGAACTGCGCGGCTCGGCTTCAACCGCTCGCAGCCGGCGCGTCTGGGCTTCGCTTTTGCGCCCGGCGGCATCCAGGGCCTGCGCCGCGAGGAGGTGCAACTGCGCCCGCCGCGAACTGGAAGGCCCGGCGTTCAGCAGGGTATCATACTGGGCCAGAGCACGGTCCGTCTCGCCCTTCATCATGTAAAGGAGTGCCAGCGATTCGCGCCAACGCCCGACAGCCGCGGGTGGCGCAGCCTTCAGCAAATCAACGTAGGTGCTGATCGCCGCGTCCAAATCGCCTTTCGTAGTCTGTGCTTTGGCGATGCGCTCTCGCACTTCGTTCGTCAGGAGAGGCGAACCTTTCAGGTATTCTTCGTAGGCGGCGATGGCAGCATCCCACGCGCCTGCGCCCTCATACGCGTGCGCCAGGAGGAAGCGAGCCCAGGTGCGACGCAGGTCGTCGGGCGGCGCGGCCTCCAGGTAGCCGAGGAGCGCAGCCACCGCCTCATCGTAGGCTCCATCTGTCAGGTAAGTCTCGGCCAGGCGATAGAGGGCCTCGTGGGCCTCTGGGCCAGTCGGGTTGGCGGAGATGAGGAGCGCGAACTCACGCCGGGCATTCGCCGTGTCGCCGTTAAGTTGGTAGCGTATGCCTGTCGCCAGGCGCACCGACGGCGGCACAGTGGGCGTGGGTGTCGGCGTCGGCGTGGGGGGGGCCGTAGGTAGCGGAGACGGTGTTGGCGTCACGGTGGGTTTCCCAAATCTTGACGGCGCCTCGTGGGAAGCCGCCGGGAGAGGTGGGTCTGTGGTCGCGGCGGCGAGAGGAGCCGTTGCACGGATAGACTCAGCGATAGATGACGGAGTGCTTGTTGTCTCTGGCGCGTCCACGGGCGCAGCAACCGTGGTAGCGACGGCGACCTTGCCGGAGCGGCTAAGATTTAACCGGCAACCGGCACAAACGAGCATCGCCAGCGCCAGCCAGACTGCCAACCGCCATCTCATGACGGGCCTTTACGTCTCACCAGCGCCTCCCAGGTCCCCTTTTCCACTGTCTCGTGGCGCTGGTTGATGATCCTTACATCCAGGGTGACGATGCCCCCCTTTAATCTTGGCATCGGCTTCAAGTCGGCAACTCGCGCTTCCAGATGGATAGTATCGCCGATTTTCACTGGCGCACTGAATTTCCATTCCAATCCCCGGAAAGCCTCTACCGTTCCTTCCATGAAACCGAGTCGCCAGGCAAGCCCCATGCCGACGGAAAGAATGAGAAGGCCATGGGCAACGCGCTCGCCGAACATCGTCGTGCGCGCGTACTCTACGTCGGTGTGGAGCGGGTTCCAGTCGCCAGTGAGCCCGGCGAAAGCAACGATGTCTGCTTCGGTGATGGTGCGCGCCGGGGTAATAATCTGTTGGCCTACCGAGAAATCCTCAAAGTAGAGCCCACGGGCAAGGGCCAGTTCTTTGGTTTGGTCCATCAGGTCACTCCTTGAATGAGATGTAAAGTATCCGATTGAGAGCCGGGTAGGGAGAAGAGAGGGATTGAGAACCTCCGCCGCCTATCCAGACTCTCACCGAAACACGGAGAAATAATGGTCAAAGAAGCGTTGGCGATTGACTTCCAGCGCAACCTCGTGCTTCCCATCCGCGTCGCTCTGCTGCCAATAGGTCAGCCCGCGCAGCCGCTCGCTTGCCAGTTCCACCTCTACAGTCCCCTTCTTGAAAGCGCAGATTTCCCCATCAAAAATGGTGGCTGCTGCCAGCGGGTCGTGAAAGGTGATGCTCTCTCTTTGCCGGAACCAGGCCTCGGCAAAGTCCAGGACAGGCCGTAAGAGATCCGAAGAGAATCTTTCCCTGACCTCCTGCGCATCCATGGTCACCTGGCGCGTCACGTCCAGGCCGATGGAGCGATGGCTACGCACCGCTGCCCGATAGACCATCGCCGTAGCGTGGGGATCGCAGAGCGCGTTCCATTCCAAAGGGCCGACGCCCGCCAGCCGGTTCGTGAAGACGCCGCCCATCATCACCAGGCCCTTCAGCAGCACAGGGATCTCCGCATCCACGGCGAACAGGAGCGCAGCGTTGGTCAGCGGGCCGATAGTCAGCAGGACGACCTCGCCGGGGTGGGCGCGGATGGTTTGCCTCAAGAACTCTACGGCTTGCCCGCGCGGGAAATCGCGGTCGTGGGCCCATTGGGTCAGGGCCGCGGCCTGGGTAGCCAGGGGCTGCTTTTGTGCGATGAGGAGTGGCGTTTCGGCCCCAGGAAAGATCGGCACGTCCTTGCCCGCGACCTTGCACAGCGCGCTCGCCAGCATGGCCCGCTTAGCGGCCTCGCCGGTGACAGTGGTGATGCCGAGCAACTCACACTCCGGCTGGGCCAGAAGGTAGGCCAGACAGACGGCGTCGTCAATGTCGGAGCCGATGTCGGTGTCCAGGAGGAGCTTTGTAGGCATCAGATCACTCTTCTGGTAAAAGTTGCCTGCCATCGGATAAATCCGACGGCTGCGTGTTCGTGTTAAGCCCGCTGCGCGGGCTTCCTGGCGGGCTGCCGTCGGTTTCAAACCGACGGCCAGCGCCTGCTGGCTTGGTTTTACAGGAATCTGTGCTATACTGTGGCTAATCCATTGAGTGGAGGTGGATGGCCGTAGGCCATCGGGAGGGCGCCCGTAAGGGCGCTCCTCTTTTTTATGTAGTGCCACTCGGATCATTACTCCCCTTCACCCGTTGTGGAAGGCTGCTCCTTGCCACCGCGCACCTCCAGATACCGCTTCCACAGGCTGTAAATGTGAGGCGGAAGATTCAGGGCCTCCAACTCGCGGGCGACCTCGTCCAGATCCAGGGCACGGATGTCCGCCATCTTCCCATGGGTGAGAATCTGCCGCAAGAGCCACCGCCGCTGGAACGGGTCGTTCAAATCAAGCCGGTCGGTGCTCCAGACGATGTAGCGCGGGATATCCGGGGACATAGACCGCTACTCCCACTCAATCGTCGCCGGTGGCTTGGAGGAGATGTCATAGACGACGCGGTTGACGCCCGCGACCTCGTTGACGATGCGGTTGGAGACGCGGGCCAGGAGATCGTAGGGGAGCCGCGCCCAGTCAGCGGTCATGAAGTCGTCGGTGGTGACGGCCCGCAGCGCGACGACGTTGGCATAAGTGCGCCCGTCGCCCATGACGCCGACGCTCCGCACGGGGAGGAGCACGGCGAAGACCTGCGCCGTCTGCCGGTAGAGGTCTGCTTTACGTAGCTCTTCCAGCAGGATGGCGTCGGCGTGGCGCAGCGTCTCCAACCTGTCCCACGTCACCTCGCCGACGACCCGGATGGCAAGCCCGGGCCCCGGGAAGGGATGCCGCCAGACGATCTCCTCCGGCAGCCCCAACGCCTCGCCCGCGGCGCGCACTTCGTCCTTGAAGAGGTAGCGCAGCGGCTCCACCAGGCGCATTTGCATGTCTTCTGGGAGGCCGCCAACGTTGTGGTGCGTCTTGATCTTGGCTGCGGTCTGGCGCTCCGGCCCCCGGCTCTCAATCACATCGGGGTAGAGCGT
The DNA here is from genome assembly GCA_020853075.1 of Anaerolineae bacterium. Lineage (GTDB taxonomy): Bacteria > Chloroflexota > Anaerolineae > JADYZS01 > JADYZS01 > JADYZS01. The sequence continues at coordinate 6,524 of JADYZS010000017.1, forward strand.
CCCTTGCGCCAGAAACTCCACCTGGCCCAACCGTGCTGCCTCCCGCTCAAAGACCCGAATGAAGCGGTTGCCGATGCGGATGCGCTTCTCCTCCGGGTCGGTGATGCCGGAGAGGTCGGTCAGGAATTCCTCGGCGGCGTTGACCGCCAGGAGGCGCATCCCCTGGCGGCGCTGGAAAGTTTCCACCACCTGCTCCGGCTCGCCGCGGCGCAGGAGGCCGGTATCCACGAAGACGCAGGTCAATTGATCGCCCACGGCGCGGTGCACCAGCGTCGCGGCCACCGCCGAATCTACCCCGCCAGAGAGCCCGCAGACGACCTTCCCCTCGCCCACCTGGGCGTGGATGCGCGCGATGGCGTCCTCTATGAACGCGTCCGGCGTCCACGTGCCCCGGCAGCCGCAGACCTGATAGACAAAGCGATGCAAAATCTCTTTGCCCAGGGGCGTGTGCGCGACCTCCGGATGGAACTGCAGCCCGTAGAGCCCCCGGCTCACGTCGCCCATCGCGGCCAAAGGTGAGTTCGTGCTGCGTCCCAGGGCCACGAAGCCGGGCGGCAGCGCCTCAATGCGGTCGCCGTGGCTCATCCAAACGGCGAGGGGGGTTGGGAGGCCGGAGAATAAAGGCGAAGGCTCACCGCCCAGCGCGACCTGGGCCGGGCCGTACTCCCGGTGGGACGAAGGCGCGACTCGCCCCCCCAACGCGTGGGCCAGGAGTTGCATACCGTAGCAGATGCCGAGGATCGGCTGCCCGCTCTCCAGAACATAAGGAAGGAGGTAGGGCGCGCCGGGCTCATAGACGCTGTTGGGGCCGCCAGAGAGGATGAAGCCGCGCGGCGCCAGGCGCAGCACCTTATCCGCAGGCGCATCCCACGGGAAAAGTTCGCAATAGACGTGAGCCTCGCGCACGCGGCGAGCAATCAGTTGGCTATACTGTGCACCGAAATCAAGGACGACAATTGTTTCGCGAGGCTCGGACATGAATGTCTCCTGAGAGTTGGATCGCCCCTCACCCCCGCGTGCCTGCAGGCGGCTGTGGACGCCGCCCCGCGGGGTCGGCTTGCCCTGCCGAGTACGGCTGGGCGTACACGGCGCCGACTAGGTGCAAGCGACGGGACGCTTCGCGGCCTACCCTCTCCTCGGAGGGGAGAGGGTTTTAGCCGACTCCCCTCTCCCATATTTGGGAGAGGGGGCAAAGTCCCGTGGGCGTACCCTGGCCCGCGAGGCGGAGCCTGGGCGGGCTCGCCGTACGGGAGGGGGGTGAGGGCTTCATCCAGATTCCCGATCCAGCGCCGTCTCACGGATCACTTCTACCAGCGCCTGTGTCTGCGTCGCCCTCAGGTCCATCCAGAGGTCGCCCAGGCGGTTGACGTCGGCCATGAGCTTGGGAAGTAACAAATTGACGCGGTTCTTGGCGGTGGTGTCCAGACGGAAGGCCCACAACAGTTTCTGGCAGGTCTCGGCCCGACGATCCTTCCTGGATAGGAGCGAGCCGCTATTCACCGTGAGCGTCACCTGTAACTCGTCGGTAGGTTTGAGGGTCAAGCCCTGGCAGTGCAGGGTCTCGGTGGCCTCATCGTAAGCCTGGTTGAACGTCGCTGTCGCCCCGTTCACGCGCGCGGTGGTCTGATCCGGCTTGCGGATGCCCCGGAAGACCAGGTTATACACGCGCTGCGCCGGAACCTGGGCAGTATCACCCGTAGCCGGCCCGATCTGGAAGCGGAGTTCACGCTCCTGCCACCTTTGGATGAAAGGCGTCAGGCCGTAGTGTCCCCGCATGTAGCCTGTGGTTTCGCCGTCGTCCTCGTACAACTCAAAGCGATTGTCCGCCCCTGGGAATACGTGCACGTTCAGTTCCGCCGGGTTGCTCACCCCGCCCCAGGTGACCCTCGGCCCCAGGGGGACGATGGCTCCGGCGCGGGCAAAGACCGGCATCTCATCCAGATGCCCGTAGACGGCGCGCCACTGCCCGCCGCGATAATGCTCGCCGCTGAAGAAATCAAACCAGTCGCCTGCTGGGAACCACACCACCTGACGGCTCAGGCGCGTATCTGCGTCTTGCTTCTGCACGTAGGGTGCGGCGATCAGCTCGCTGCCGAAGTAATACTGGTTGGGGCAGCAATAGGCTGCTTCCTGGTCGGGGTGGAGGTGATACATGGGGACGATGGGCGGGATGCTGGTGGTGTGGTTCCGCCACGACATGGTGTAGAGATATGGAATCAGCGCGTGGCGCAGTTGCATGGCGTCGCGTGCGATCCTTAGCACCTCGGCTCCCTGGGCCCAGGGGCGGCGCTCGTGGTAGGGGTTATTGTTGGCGTGCAGACGCATGATCGGGCTGAAGACGCCGGATTGCACCCAGCGCACGTAGAGATCTGGTTCCTCAATGCCGCCAAAATGGCCGCCGATGTCGTGGCTCCACCAGCCGTAGTTGACGTTGGCGGCGGTGGCGGTGAAGTAGGGTTGGAAGGCCAGCGAATCCCAGTTGATGCGGGTATCGCCCGAAAAGCCGATGGGATAGCGATGGTTGCCCAGCCCTCCCCAACGAGAGAAAATGAACGGGCGTTTTTTGCCGTCCCGACCCAGATCGTAGAAATGCAGGTGGTTGAGCCACCAGAGGGGATCCAGCCCTGGCAGTTTTGTCTGTACCCCCTGTTGCCAGTCCAACCACCAGAAGTTCACGCCCTCTTTCTCCAAGGGGTGGTGCAGCAGGGTGACGTAGTAATGGGTGAACTTCGGGTCGGAGATGTCAAAAAGGACAGGCTCCTGGCTCGCCGGGTCTATCCCCATGGCGCGCGCCATCTCCGGATAGGAGGCTTCGTGGGGCCATACGCCCGCGGCAGGATGGAGGTTGAGTGCGGTGCGGAGGCCCTCCTCATGCAGCCAGGCGATGAAGCCCTCGTGATCGGGGAACAGGGTCTTGTTCCAAGTATAGCCTGTCCAGCCGCGCGACGCGTTCCCCGTCTTGGTGATGTGCCAGTCCATGTCCACGATGCAGATTGAGAGCGGCACCTCGTGCTCTCGGAAATCTTTCATCAATTGCGTCAGTTCGTCCTGGGAGAAAGCCCAATAGCGGCTCCACCAGTTGCCCAGCACCCAGCGCGGCAGTAGGGGAACCGCGCCTGTGACTTTGCAGTAATCGCTTAGGCATTCCTGATACGCGTGCCCGTAGCCGAAGAAGTAGAGATCAAGGCTAGGCGGGGTCGTGGTGGGGCGATTCTCCAGCCAGGAGTCTGCGTTGAAAACGAGCCTTGTGGAATCATCTGCCACTGCCCAACCTGACCGGGAGAGCAAACCGGGTTCCAGCCGCGTTCTGCCGCTGGCCTGATCCAGCGTGCGCGTCGTGCCCAGGAGATTATCAGGGTCAACGTCGCCGTAGCGCCAGACTGTGCCGGTCTCCTTCAATTCAATAGAGAGAGAGTCTTTGGTGAAGCCTCCGGCTGCCATCCGGTAGCGCAACCGCAGATGCTCGGTGGTGATCTCTATTTCATCCTGCGATTGGGCTACTTGGAAGGAGGGCACCGGCTGGCGGCGATACCAGAACGCCTGGCTGGCCCGATCCTCAAATTGCCCGGTTGGGCTATACTCCAACCGGAGGAGGCGCGAGGTCAAAACGGTGAAGCGCGCGGAAGAGCCCGTGACGACGGCAGCCGGGTCGGCCACCGGGTCAAAGGATAGACGAAACTGGGGGTCTGTGGCCGTCATGGTTCACTCCATATCAATGTAGCCGTCATCCATGCTGCGGATGATGGCAAGGGATTCAATAGGTACGCCCAAAGAGGCCAGGGCGTCGCGCCCGCCTTCAAAGGTTTTCTCAATCACGGTACCGATGCCGACAATCGTTGCGCCGCTGGCTTGCGCCAGCCGGGCCAGCGCCTGGATCGTCTGGCCGGAAGCAAGGAAATCGTCTATCAGGAGAACACAATCGCCTGGGCCCAGAAATTCCGGTGAGACGAAGAGTTCCACGATGCGGCCTTTCGTGTGCGAGGGGGCGGTCTCGCGGAAAACCGTCTCCGGCATGGTGATCGGTTTGGCTTTGCGGGCAAAGACAACGGGGATGCCCAGTGCGCACGCCGTCATGAGGGCGGGCGCGATGCCGGAAATCTCGGCGGTCAGCACCTTGTTCGCGCCCAGGTGTGTAAAGCGAGCCGCCAGCGCATGACCCGCTTCTTGCATGAGGAGTGGGTCCACCTGGTGGTTGATGAAGGAATCTACCTTGAGGATGCCCCGGCCCAGGTTGCGCCCTTCGGCCCGGATGCGCGCCTTCAACGCTTCCATGCCCGTCTCCTCTGCCTGCGATCACGCCTATTTTACCATCAACGCCCAGTGAGTGACAAAGTGGGGCAGGTGCGCATTTGGATACGTTTAGCCTGTCGGTGAGCCGGTTACGATAGAGGATGGTGAAAACCCTAAAGGTCTGACAGACTTTAGGGTTTGATTTGACAAAATATGATGCCTGGGGCAAGATGGCATCAGAGTATCAAGACCACCGCAGACCAGCAAAGACAAGGAGACCTCTATGCAAACCGAAATCCTCTATCGTCCCGCCTATTCCCTGGCCCGCGTCCGGCTCAATCCCAACGAAGAGATCCGCGTGGAAGCCGGCTCTATGGTGAGCATGTCCGCGGGCATCGCCATTGAGACCAAGATGCAGGGTGGGCTCCTCAAGTCCCTCGCTCGCTCGGTCCTCGGCGGCGAGTCGTTATTCGTCAACGTCTATAAAGCTCCGGACCAGGGTGGCGAAATCAACGTCGCCCCTGCGCTTCCCGGCGACCTGTCGGTGCTAGAGATGAAGAACGAAACGCTGATGGTGCAATCGGGCTCCTTCGTCGCCGCCGCAACGAGTGTGGAGTTGGATACCGGCTGGGGCGGGGCCAAAACCTTCTTCGCCTCAGAGGGCCTCATCATGCTCAAGGCCACCGGCTCAGGCCCTCTCATCGTGTCCAGTTACGGCGCGATCCACGATATGACCCTCGGCGCGGGCGAGAAGTTCACGGTGGATACCGGCCACCTCGTCGCCTTCACCCAGGGCATCGGCTTCAGCGTGCGTCGCATCGGCGGCCTCAAGTCCACCCTCCTGAGCGGCGAGGGGCTCGTGGTGGACCTGACCGGCCCCGGTCGCGTCCTGATGCAGACCCGCTCCACCGATGCCTTCCTCGCCTGGCTCCTGCCGAGGATCCCGCAGAAGAGCAACTGAGGGCGGTTGGGCTACACGTCCAGTTGCAACGGCGTGCGGCCCAGCCGTTTCATCGCCTCCTGGGGCGTCAACGGCTCATCCTGGAAGCGCAGGTAGAGGTACTTGAAGAGGTCGCGCAGGATCGCCGTCAGGGGCACGGCCAGGATCAACCCGACCAGCCCTGCCATCTCGCTGCCGAGCACCAGGACCACCATGATTAAGGCGGGATGTAACTGTACCGCGGCGCCGGAGATGCGCGGCACCAGGATCAGATTCTCTATCTGTTGGATCGCCAGATAAAGGATCAAGGTCCAGAGACCCAGCAGAGGCGACTGGATGGTGGCTACCAGGAGAGCCGGTATCAGCCCCAAGATCGGCCCCA
>JADYZS010000018.1 GCA_020853075.1 Anaerolineae bacterium
GGGGAGATACAGCAGAGCCAGCGCGGCCTGCGCCGCGAGCCACGGTATCAGAACGCTACGGGCGCGCCGTCCCTGAGCCAGGACATAGCCGGTCTGCGCCAGGGGCAGGAAGGCCGCGTAATACTGGCTGTACATCGCCGCCGCCGTGACTGCGACGTATCCGGCCCAGAGGAGCCATCCTCTCGCCCGTTTTTCTCTTTTCTCGGCCTGTTCCGCTATCAACCGCGCCGCCAGACCCGTGGACGCCAGGCTGAAGAACGCGACCAGGCCATACATCCGTACTTCTTGCGAGTAAGAGACGTGGAAGGGGTTGATGACCAACAGGATGGCAGCAACGAGCCCGGCGCGCTCTCCCGCCAGCCAGCGCCCGACGGCATACATCAAGGCGACGGTCAGCGTCCCCACCATCACCGAGAAGAGACGCAATATCTCAGGCTGCGCCCCGGCGAGGACAATCCAGCCGTGCAGCAGAGCATAATAAAGAGGGGGGTGGATATCGTGCGCCGTGTCGGCCAACATCTCGCCCAGAGGACTCGTGGCGAACCAGACGCTATACCCCTCGTCCCACCACAGGGGTTGGAAATCAAGGCGAAACACGCGCAGGAGGAAGGCCACAGCGAGGAGGATTGCCAGGGCTGCAAAAGTCGTAGGGGCGTTCATCTGAACGCCCCTACGACCCCACCTCTGTAGTCTAATTCTGCTGGAAGGCAGCATAGATGATGCGGTTCGTGTTGGAGGGCGCGGTTGAGAAGGTCACCTCCGGCGAAACGCAATTCGCACCCTCGGCCACGCAGAAACTCCAGTTGGCGTTGCTGACATCGTTGTACTCAAACTTGACATTCTGGTCTTTGAAAAGGCCGAAGTCTGCCGAGGGGTTCGTCTTGCCAAATTGGTCGGCAGAACGGACGCGCCCGACCTCCGCGCCGTTGCGCATGAATTTGACCTCGCGGCCTCCGAGGGGCTCGTTGGGCCTGGCGAAGACCTTGACCCAGACGGTGACCAAGGGGTTCGTGTTCGGCGTAAAGATTGGGCCTTCGGCGCGCTGGTATTTGAGGGGCGGCGGCGGTGGCGGCGCGGGCGTGTTGGTCGCCACCGGGCGCGGCGTAGCCGTAGGCGCGGGCGGAGGCGGGAAGTCGGAGATAATCGGCGTATCATTCACCGGGCCCTGGGTATCCACCAAGCGCGCCACCATCCAGCCGGTGACACCATTAAGACAGCAAACCTGCCACCAATCGTTCATGGCGGTCCTCCCGACGATAGCCAGCGTCTGGCCGGGGAGGAGGCGGCCAATGATAGGGTAGGTCTCGCCGGGACCGCTGCGGACATTGACGTTGTTGCCCGGCTTGGGCGAGAGGAAGGGCGTCGCCTGGGGCGTTGGCGAGTCGGGTGGCTGTGTGGGTTGGGGTGGCTGCGTCGGCTGCGCTGGCTTCGTGGCCGTAGGCGGCTGCGTCGGCTGTTGGGCGACCGATCGCGCCGTGGGGGGCACCGCCTGAGCGCGCGCGGCAGTTGGCGGCACCAGCGTCGCCGTCGGCAGCAGCGGGGTCGGAGTAAAGGTGGGCCGCAGGGTCTTGGTGGTGGTAGGCATGGCGGTGGGAGCCCGTGCGATAAGGCTTCCTACGGAGCAGGCCGTCGTCATGACCAGCAGCGCGGCGACCCCGACCGTCCAGAGTATGATCAAATTGCGGCGACCAGGCATCGCGTCTCCTTACGTCGGCAGGATTAAGCACGGCTGCGAGGGACAACCACTCGCCAGACAGGCCAGGGGCCTCTATTGTACTATACCGAGAAAGAGGGCGCAAACGGCGTGGGAAGCCGGGGTAGGTAAGTTATGGCTGCGATTCACCGCGTCGCGCGGCCCCCATTCACCCGTGCCGTCGCACAAAGCGACCGATCCGTTCCAACGCCTGCTCAATTTTCTCGTAGTCGGTGGCGTAACAACAGCGCACGAAGCCCGCGCCCGCGCGTCCGAACGCGCTCCCCGGCACGACGGCGACCTTCTCCTCTGTCAGCAGCCGCTCGGCGAACTCGTTCTCGTCCATGCCGGAATCGGAGACGCGCGGGAAGGCGTAGAACGCGCCGCGCGGCTCAAAGGTGGGGAGGCCCAGGCTGTTCAAGCCGCCGACGATGAGCCGCCGCCGCCGGTCGTATTCGGTGACCATCTCTTGCACCGCGCCCTCGCCGTGGCGCAACGCCTCCACCGCTGCCGTCTGCGCCATCGTCGGGGCCGACATGATCGTATATTGGTGCACCTTGCGCATCGCGCCCAGGAGATCGGTAGGGGCCGCGGCGTAGCCGATGCGCCAGCCCGTCATGGCGTAATCTTTAGAGAAGCCGCCCAAGAGGATCGTGCGCTCCCACATCTCCGGCAGGCCGGCGAAGCAGGTATGTTCCACGCCATAGACCAGCCGGTCGTAGATCTCGTCCGAGATGACGATGAGGTCGTGACGTTGAGCGACCTGCGCGATCTCCAGCAGCCGCTCGCGGGTCATCACCGCGCCAGTGGGGTTGTTGGGGTAGCCGATGAGGATGGCCTTCGTGCGGGGCGTCACCGCCGCCTCCACCTGTGCGCCTGTGACCTGGAAGCCGTCCTCCACCTTCGTATCCACCACCACGGGCTTGCCGCCCGCGAAAGCAACCTCGGCGGTGTAAGCCACGAAGCACGGCTCCGGCACGATCACCTCGTCGCCAGGGTCCACTATGGCGGTGAGAGCCAGGTAGAGGGCTTCGCTGACGCCGACGGTGATGAGGAGTTCCGCCTCCGGGTCGTACTGGACACCGTACAGCCGCTGCAGGTGGCCTGATAGTTCCTGGCGCAGTTCGGTGGTGCCGGAGTTAGAGGTATAATGGGTCTCGCCCTGTTGCAGCGAGCGGATGCCCGCCTGCAAGATGGCGGGCGGCGTGACGAAATCGGGCTCACCGATGCCGAGGGAGATGACGTCTTTCATAGTCGCGGCGATATCAAAAAAACGGCGGATGCCGGACGGGGGGACGCCAGCGACGCGCTGCGAGATGCGGTTGCGCATGAATGGGCCTCCGAGCCACGGGGCGGGATGTTGTGGAAGCGTGCGTGGCAAGGGGGATTATACCACAGAGTAACTACGGAGACACAGAGGGCACGGAGATTTTGTTTATCCTCTGTGTTCTCCGCGCCGGTTGCAGGCCGGTCAGCGGACTGACTGCGTCATAGCGGATTAGCGGATGCACCCCCGCAGGCATCCGCTGACATAAAGACAATCCAGACTTCTCGCCCCGACGCGGCTTTTGCCGGGGTGCGGGGTTAAAGTATGAGAAACGCGTCAAAGAAGCACCGCAGAGTCCGCTGGGGTCGCGGAGATTTTATCTCTGTCTCTGCGTCCTCTGCGCTCTCCGCGGTCAATCTTTTCAATCAGGAGGCACGTTTCATGGCGGGTGATAATCAATCGTTGCAGGGACGGTGGGCTCTCATCCTGGGCGCATCCAGCGGCTTCGGCGGGGCCGCGGCCCTGGGCCTGGCCCGCGCCGGGCTCAATATCTTCGGCGTCCATCTGGATATGCGCTCCACCCTCCCCAACGCCCAGCGCATCGTGGCCGAGATTGAGGGCCTGGGCCGCCGCGCCGTCTTCATGAACATGAACGCCGCCGACCCAGACAAGCGGGCAACCGCGCTGGATAAGATGCAAGCGGTGCTGGCCGCGCCGGGAGAGGCCGGGCATATTCACCTCGTGCTCCACTCCCTGGCTTTCGGCTCCCTTCTCCCCTTCATCGCCCCGACGCCGGAAGAGGCCATCAGCCCGACCCAGATGGACATGACCCTCAACGTCATGGCCCACAGCCTGGTCTATTGGGTGCAGGATCTGGTGCGGCGCAACCTCCTGGTGCGCGGGAGCCGCGTCTTCTCCATGACCAGCGCGGGCTCGCACCGGGTTTTCCGCACTTACGGCGCAGTCTCCGCGGCCAAAGCCGCACTGGAATCGCACACGCGGCAGTTGGCATTAGAGTTAGGTACGCAGGGCATCCTGGTCAACTGCATCCAGGCCGGCGTCACCGA
>JADYZS010000019.1 GCA_020853075.1 Anaerolineae bacterium
AACAACACAGAGACGCGCAGCATCTTGTTTGACTTTGACATCTCCGACCTCCCTCCGGCAGCGGTAATCGTTAAGGCTACCTTAAACCTGTACCAAAATGATCGCCGAGGCCCGCTCACTTATACGGCTTACGTGTATGCCATGAACCGGCCCTGGGTTGAGAACGAAGTCACCTGGGATCACGTAAGACCATCCTTGCCGCTGCCGTGGGTATCACCCGGCGCGAACGGCGTCCCCGTTGACCGGAGCGGTACTGCGGTGAGCATCACCACCATTGACAATGACATCGGCTGGAAGAGCATAGACGTAACGAGCATCGTGCAGCAGTGGCACGAGGATCCCGGCTTCCACTTCGGCTTCAAACTGATGCCCGGCACGCAGGCCACTTTCACAGCCTATTACTACTCCAAGGAGACCACGGAACCGTCTGTCCGGCCACGTTTAGAAGTGTTCTACGTCATCGGGACGGCCACGCCCACGCCCACCGTGTCGCCTACGGCCTCGGCTTCGCCTCCGGCCACGTCCACACCGACGACCACCGCCACGCCTACCGATACACCGACGCCGACCGCCACGCCGGCAGCCACCGCGACAGCCACGTCGCAGCCAGGCCGCGTCATGGGCGTCGTGTTCGCCGATCTGAACCGAAACCAGATTCCAGACGAACACGAGCCGCGCCTGGCCGATGTTTTCATCCAAGTGAAACAGGGCGATACTTTGATAGACCAGAGGGCGACGGGGCCCGATGGCCTCTACGAGTTTCCTGATCTAGCCCCTGGCCTCTACCGCCTGGACGCGCAGGACACGCCAGGGTACGTTCTCCCATTGAACACGCATTGGGTTTTTATCTCATCCCAGGCCACCGTCATCTGGCACTTTATCGCCGAACCCGAAGGCACGCCGACACCGACGCCCACCGCGACCCCGTTACCTGGGCGACTGGAAGGTCTGGTCTATTGGGATGCCAATGCCGACGGGCAGTACCAGCCCGGCGAAGACCCGTTGGCGGGATCGCTCATACAACTGGTGCGGGGCGAACAAGTGGTCAATGAGTGGACGACGGACTTGGACGGCGTCTTTGTCTTCGCCTCTGTGCCCGTAGGCTCCTACGAGGTGGTGGCCTACGATCCGCCGGGCTATATCCTGAACCAGAAACGCATCGGCGTAGAGATCTTGCCTAGCAGCACCGCTACGGTGTACTTCCCGGCTTACGTTGGCTCAGCGACTCCAACGCCCACACCTACGATCCCTAATGATACACCGACGCCGACGGCCACCGCCACGGCCACGCCGACGTTGCCCTGCTGTCTCACCGAGACGCCGACGCCCACTCCTGGGCCCAGCCCCACTCCCACGCCGACATCGCTGCCCGGCGTTATATCAGGGCTGGTCTGGGAAGACGTGAACGGGAATGGCATCGCCGACGAGGGAGAGAACCCCCTGTCGGGCGTGCTCGTCGTCATTTCACGACGGCTGGGCCCCATGGTAGGAGCACAAATCACCGGCCCCGATGGCCGCTATCGCTTCGCCGCTCTGTCGCCCGACACCTTCATTGTACGGGCCACTGGCCCGCGCCGCTATCTCCCTACGACACCCGACATCCTCCAGGTCGGCTTATCCGCAGGAGACGACATCCTCGTGAATTTCGGCTGGCGCCGGGGCTCGGACCACTACATGCCCCTGTTCATCCATTCATAGGTTCCCTGTGTCCGCTTAGATGAATAAAATTACATACAAAATCGCCCTTTCTTTCATCAAATGTTCATCAGCGCGCGCTAATATTGGCACAAGGTGTCCCTTTGGAGTATAATCGCGGGATAACAACTCGCGTGAGGTCGCCCATCATGCTCTCGTTGCGGCATCCCGGCCCTGGGTTAGAAACCGACGACGCAATATGTAGAGACGAGCCGACGGCTCGTCTCTACACGCAGCCGTTGGATTTCATCCGATGGCTTAGGGTTTATCCGGTGTCGTTGGCCCTGAGCGTCATCACGTTCCTGATAGTTAGCCAGACTCACTCCGCAGCCGCCCCCCTCCAGGCGGGCGCGCCGGTCTTCCACACCTTCACCATCACGGCGACCTACCCGGTAACGTACGGCTGGCCTTGCACGGACCCCCTGCGCGCCGACCCCAACCGGGGCAAAATCGTAGTGGCCGAGGTGATGGAACCGGCGGGATTCTTCACCACCACGCTCACCCCTCTGCTCATCGTCATCGGCGGTTGGAATGACACCTACCACACAGCCATCATGGACTGGCAAGACCTGGCCGATAGCCGCGGCTGGCTCCTGGCTTCGGCCCAGATACGGAATGAGAAGTGTCCCCTCTGGATAGACCCGCAAACGCCGCCGCCCCATCCCTTGGGGTCACGGGCCGGGCAGCACGACATCATAGACCTGCTCAACGAACTACGCAGGCGCTACGCCAACATAGACCCCGATCGCATCTATCTGGCGGGCATCTCTGCCGGTGGCTTGCAAGCACTGGTCACGGCGGCCAAATACCCCGACCTCTTTGCCGCCGTGGCAGCCGACAAGGCTCCCACCAACCTGGCGACCTGGTATTACGAATCGGAGAACAGCGAGACCGAGTATTGGCGACCCGCGCACATCAAGAAAGAGTGCGATGACGGCACACCGACCGGCAAGCCCTTTGAATACGAGCGACGTTCTCCTCTCCGCTATGCCGCGAACCTGTCACAAATCGCGGTCTTCCTGAGCCGCAACGACAGCGCAGAGGAAAGGACGGTCTATCCATCGCACAGCCTGAAACTGTATCAGATGGTGAACGCCTATGCGGGAGCAGACGTCACCCTCTACTCTTATACGGTCCCAGGCGGCCATCTGGCTGCGCCGCCGTTCACGGCCATCGGTAACTGGCTGGCCTCTAAGACGCGTCGCCCCCAACCGCGCCGTATTGAGGTGCAGACCGACGAATCTAAAACCTTCTGGTGGCTTGGCCTGACCCAGTTGTACCCCTACCATTGGAGCCAGGTGCGAGCAGAGCAGGGCACGGATGGGCTCATCCACCTGCGCACCGAGGAAGACTACACATTGGGTGTACCCAGCCTGGGTATCTCCGTGAGTGTATCGGATTTGGGCCTGCCCAACGGAGCCTATGCGGTGGACGACGTGTACCTTGACGCCCAACCGACCGGCCGCTCGTCCAGTTCTGTCCCGTCCTCCGGTGGCTGGCTGAACTTCACCATCACCAGCGGCGAGCATCTCATCTGGTTGACGCCACCGGGCACGACGCCATTGCCAAGCCAGGTGGTGACCTTCCAAACGGGCCAAACCGTCGGCATTGAGGACACCTACCTCAGCGCGTACTCGCCGAGCGCGTCTTTTGCGGCCATCAGCAACGTCAAGGTCGGCACAGGGGGGCCGGATACGCCCATCACCTACAACGGCCTTTTCCATTTCCCGCTGACCGGTATACCGGCCAACGCCTACGTTCTGGGAGCCTACCTGAGCCTGTATCCTTACACGGTGACGAAGACGATCCAGCCGGTCGTGATCTCCGCCTACCCTCTCAGCCGCGACTGGACGGCTCCCCAGGCGACCTGGTTGACCGCGCGCAGCGGTTCCCCCTGGGCCGGACCGGGGGCCGAGGTGATACCCGACGACCGGGAAGCGAACCCGCAAGACGTGCAATTGGCCGGGAGACCCTTGCGCCGCTACGCCTGGGACGTGACCGACGTCGTGAGGCGTTGGCTCACGGGGACAAGGGTTAACCAGGGCCTTCTCCTGCGCGGGCTGGCGATGCCGGTGAACGACGGAGAATCCTGGAACGAATTCTACTTCGCCAGTTCCGACTACGGGGACGTCAGCCGTCGCCCGAAACTGGTGGTCATCTATTCGCCCGTGACGCCAACACCGACGCCGACACCCACGAACACGCCGACGGCGACACCGACCGCCACGGCCACACCGACAGCGACACCGACGCCCACGACCACACCCACCGCGACGGCAACACCTAACCTGGGCGCTGTTCACGGCATCGTTTATGAGGACGAGGACAACGACGCCCAGCGAGACGCGGGCGAGCCTGGGCTGGCCGGTGCAACGGTAGAACTGATACAGGGAAGTGTGGCCCTGACCCACACGGTGACGACGGGCGATGGCCTTTATGCCTTCCGTGTGCCGCCCGCCTTGTACAAAGTGTACTTCTCGCCGCCCACCGATTTCAGCGCGACCACCGATACCGAGACAAACGTGCTGGTGATGGCGGGCGCGAACCTGGAAGTGGATTTCGGCGCGATACGGCAGACGCCGACGCCCACGGCCACCGCATTGCCGATGATGGGACGGCGCAGTTATCTCCCCATCGTCGTGAAAGAAACGCCATGAACCTCGCCGCCCTCTACGACGCCTATTGGGAGAAGTACGGGGACTCCTTTGACCCGCAACGCCTGACGATGCTGGCGCAACACGTGCAGCCGGGCGACACGGTCTTGCAGGTAGATTGCGGCCCCGGCGTCCTGGCGCAGATTTTGATGGAGAAAGGGGCTCGCGTAGTCGCAACCGAACTCTCAGGCGGAGGGACGCGCCGGGCGAGCGCGCGAGGCGTGGCAATCGCGCGGGTGGACATGGACAGCGGGAATCTGCCGTTCCCATCTTCATCCTTCGCGGTCGTCGTGTGCGACTCGCGCATGGAACATGGAATAGATTTCGGCCACTACCTGGATGAATGTGTGCGGGTGCTAAAGCCGGGCGGCAGGTTCATTATCTCTGTGCCGAATACGGCGCATTGGCGCTGTCGCTGGTGGCTGTTGACCGGACGCTTTCCCTATCGGGTCGGCACACCGACCGACTGGACACATTTGCGTTTCTTTACCCTGTCGGATATGCGGGCTCTGTGGGCACAACGCGGTGTGGAACCGATTCACGTGACGGGGACGGCCAGCCTGTGGGCCGAGGAACTCTATCCTGCCTGGATGCGCCAGGGGCGAGCGTCCAGCCTGTACCTGCGCCTGACGCGCGCCTGGCCTAGCCTCTTTGCGCGCGATCTGGTGCTCGTGGGACGCAAGAGACAAGCAGCATGACCTTGCAAGGGAAGGTAGCCAGAGGGCTCTTTTGGGAGGGCTTCGCCGCGATTGCGGCACGGGGCATCTCCTTCCTCGCCATGCTCATCCTCGCCAGGGTCCTCGTCCCTTCCTATTTTGGTATCGTCTCACTGGCGATGCTCGCCATTGAGTCTCTCCAATTCTTCCAGGAACTGGGGTTCAGCAGCGCGCTCATCTATCGCCAAGCCGAGGTAGAGGACGCGGCGGACAGCGCCTTCTACATCCTGATTGTAAGCAACCTTATACTCTTTATGATCGCCGTGTTGGCTGCGCCCGCCGTCGCCAATTTCTTCCGCACCCCCGGCGTCACACCAGTGCTGCGCGTCCTCGCACTCTCCATGGTCATCAACTCGGTAGGCCGGGTGCCTGTAACGCGTCTATCAAAGGAACTGGATTTCAGGCGGAAGATCATCCCAGACCTGGTCGCGGGCATCGGGGGTAACGTTCTGGCGGTTGTGTTGGCCTGGCAAGGTTCGGGTGTCTGGAGCCTGGTGTGGGGGCAAATGCTAGATGCTTGCCTGCGCAACAGCGTAGTATGGCTCGTGTGCCCGTGGCGGCCACGTCTCCGCTTCAACCCCAGGATAGGGCGCGAACTCTTTCACTATGGCAAGCACATCGTCAGCAGCCAACTCCTTATCTTCGGCATCACCAACATTGACGATGCCTTCGTGGGACGGATGTTAGGCTCCGGCCCGTTGGGACACTACGGCTTGGCATACAAGGTGTCTAACCTGCCGGCGACGAACATCACCCGCCTGGTCACCCGCGTCACTTTTCCCGCCTTCTCCCAACTCCAAAACGAGACGGGCCGCCTTCGCTCCGCGTATTTCCGCGTGGTGCACTACGTCTCGCTGTTGGCCTTCCCCGTCGCTGTGGCAACGGTGCTCTTCGCCGCCGATTTCGTTCACACGGTCATCGGCAACAAATGGGCGCCAGCCATCGTGCCGATCCAACTCCTGGGCATCTACGGTCTCCTGCGCTCTGTCGCCGTCAACATGGGGCCCATGTTCCAGGCCGGCGGCAAACCGCAGTGGCTTTTCTACATCGCCTTGTGGCGGCTGATCACCATGGCGGCCTTGCTCTATCCCGCCATCCGCTGGCAGGGTATCGTGGGCGTGTCGGCTCTTTCCGCCATCGTCTCCATCGTAGATTTCTTCATCTCCGCTGCCCTGGTCAACCGCATCATCCAGGCTAAGATGACAGACCACGCTCGCTTGTTGCTCCCCATCCTCGCCCTGGCGGTAGCCGCTGGAGTGGTGGGGAGAGTCGCGCAGAGCGGGCTAACGATGGCCGGCTTACGGCCACTTTTTGCCATGTTGAGTGGAGGAGGGGTGATGGTCTTAGCCTATGCTGCGCTGACCTGGTGGCGCGATACCGAACTGCGCCAGCAGGCAGGCATGGCCTGGCGTTCGCTTGCTGTGCGTCGCCTGGTGGCACGCCTGGAACGCAGCCCGTGATACGATCAGGTTAGGTGAGTCATGATGCAAGACAACCAGTTTCTGGGCATCCTGAACATTCTTCGTAAGCGTCTGTGGTTGATTCTCCTTCTATTTGTGGGCACCATGGCGGTTGTTGCCGCGACTTCTCTGCGCGCGCCCGTGCGCTACCGGGCCGTACCAACGTTGCAGGTGATCGCGGTGGACCCGGAAGAGGTCAGTCTCTTCAGCCAACAGCGCACCATCGGCGTGACGGAACGCATCCTCGCGGTGCAAGGCGCGTTCATGAATGTGCTTCAGGATCCGCGCGTCGCCTGGCAGACCATCGGCGACTTGCGCCTCCCCATGGATGCAGGCCAGTTCCGCGAGCGGTTGCGAGTGGCGCGAGATGGCGAGTTTGTGACCGTCGTATTCAACGGCGACACACCACAGCAAGCCCAGACCGCCGTCGCGCGCCACGTAGAGAACGCGCGCAAGACCTATCAGGACGTGCACGCGCGCCCGGCGGTGGTAGTTGGGCAGTTCATCCAGCAGCAGGCAAGCCAGAAGGAGCAGGAACTGAACGCGGCGAAGGATGCCCTGCTGAAGTTCAAATTGCAGCACAACATCGTCTCCCTGGATCAGGAGGTCGCCGCGTACCGGGATCTGATTCGCGGGGTGCGACAGAGCCGCGACCAGGCCGTGGTGGAGGCCGAACGGGCGTCCTCGCTGGCTGCGGAATGGACGAAGGCCGCCGATGCCGTCGCAGCCCTGGTGCCCACCTACCGGAGCCAGGCCGCCGCCTTCCGCGCCCAGGTCAGAGAAGCGAAGGAAAAGGAACAGGAATCACCGGAGGCGGAGGTCTCCGCGGCTTTGGCGGCCAGGCAGGCCGACGAGGCGGAGGCATTGGAGCGCGGTTATCGTACCACCGCGATCAACCAGCAAGCCCTGGCCACCGCGCAGCAGGTTGCCGCCGGCCAATACGACCAGGTATTAGCGCAGCGAGAATCGGAACTGGCGACGCTGATCGGCCTGAGCGCAGAGTACGAGATCCTGACGACCGCCGTGCAGCGACTGCAAACCGATTACGACTTCCTGCGCGCGAAGGCGGGAGAGGCTGAATTGAAGGCAAGACAGAGCCAGGAACTGGGCTTCCTACAGGTCATTGCGCCCGCCCAGGCGCCGGAAACGCCTGTGGCGCGGGCGACTGTGAGGATCGGCGTCGTGGCGGCGGTGGTGAGCCTGATGGCCGGTATCATTCTGGCTTTTCTACTAGAGTTCCTGGGTTCTCTGGGACGCACGGCCGGTTCTCTGGCAACCACAGCAGGGCGCTCCGCGCGTCGCTAAAGGACTCATGAAACCGCTCTTGCGAGAGGTGTGGGCCTGCCCCGATTGCCACGGCGCGCTGGCGGCCTCGGCAGAAGAGGTGTGCTGCCTGGTGTGCGGGCGCGGCTACCCCATCGTGCAGGGCGTGCCGGTTCTCCTGACCGGAGGTGCAACAGCCGCACCGCGGCCGGTGGAGCATCATCACGGCATGAGCGAACGGCTGCGCCGATGGAGTATGCCACCTGCCACCAGTTACAGGCGACGCGCGGATAGGGAGAAGTTGCCCGCTTTTGTGCAAGGGTTGGGCCGGGCGGCACGGGTGTTGAACGTCGGGGCGAAGGAAACCGATCTCGGCGAGCACGTTCTCAACCTGGACCTGGGGCCCTTCTCCGGCGTGGATCTGGTGGGGGACGCGGTGAGCCTGCCGTTGCAGGACGAATCTATGGATGCCGTTATCACGCAGGGCGTGTTGGAGCACGTGCGCCACCCGGAGTGGGCTGTCGCCGAAATCCGCCGCGTGCTCCGGCCTGGCGGCCTGACCTACCACGAGGTTCCCTTCATCCAGGGCTACCACGCCGATCCAACCGACTACCAGCGTTTTACGTTGGACGGGGTGGCCGCGCTGTTTGATGGCTTTGAGGTAATGGAACGCGGCATCGTCGCCGGGCCCAGTTCCGCGTTGTCTTGGGTGTTGCGAGAATATCTGGCGATCTTGTTCTCGTTTAACAATCCGGTGCTGTATGCCCTGGGCAAGCGGGCTTTTGGCTGGCTGACCGCGCCCGTGAAATACCTGGATGCTCTGGTGGTAGGGAGCCGCTACGCGCCGAAGATCGCCAGCGCGCTCTACTTGATCGCCCGCAAGCCGGAGGCTCCCACTGTGGGCACAACGGTGCACCCTTGAGCACTATCCGGGTACTGTACGTGGACATGGCCCTGGCTCTGGGCGGTTCAGTGACCAGCATCTATCGCCTGGTGAGCGACCTGGATCGCAGCCGCTACGAGGCAGCGATCTGCTTCTATCACGACAACGCCCTCGTCCCAAGTTTCCGAGCATTGGGCGCGACGGTGACGGTGCTCAACGCGGCGGATCGCCCCGCGCCTTCTCAAAAGATGGCGAGGGAGCATCCTGTACCGGCAAGGCCGCAGAGAAGAGGCATCCGCCGTCAGGCTGGTGCGCTGCGCCGCAATCTGACCTTTGTCTTGCCAATGGCCCGGCGGCTATGCCGTCTTATCCGGGAGACGCGCAGCGACCTGGTACACGCAAACAACGCGCTGATGGAGAACCGGGAAGTCGTCCTGGCGGCGCGCTGGGCAGGCGTGCCGTGCGTATGCCACGTACGCCGCTTTCAACGCGTCGGGCTATTTGACCGCTGGCTGGCCCGCGGCGCGGCGGCTCACCTTTACATATCGCAGGCAGTGGCGACTGACTACCGCCAGCAGGAGGTAAGGCCGCGGCGATCCTCTGTCATCTACGATGGGCTGCCGCCGGAAGCCTTCGCCATCCCTGATGAGCGGCTGGCCGTGCGCGCCGAGTTCAATATCGCGCCGGAAGCCCCATTGGTGGGCCTGGTCGGGCGGTTGACGGCCTGGAAGGGTCAGGATCTGTTCTTGCGGGCGATAGCAGCGGCGCGAGGGGAGGTTCCGGGCTTGCGGGCCCTCATCATCGGCGAAGGCGGGCCGGGCGACGAGGCTTTCGTCGCCCACCTGCACCGAATGGCGGTTGAGTTGGGCTTGATGGATACGGTCGTCTTTGCCGGGCTGCGCTCTGACATGACTCGCCTGTTCAGCGCACTGGACGTGCTGGCTCATACGTCGGTGGAGCCGGAGCCCTTTGGCCTGGTTATCATTGAAGGCATGGCCGCAGGGTTGCCGGTGATCGCCACTGGCGCGGGCGGCGCAGCCGAGACCGTTGAAGATGGCGTCAGCGGGCTGCTCGTCCCGCGCGGCGATGTGACCGCGCTGGCGCGGGCCATCGTCCATCTTGCCAGCAATCGCGCCCAGGCCGCGGCCCTGGGCCGGGCGGCGCGCCGGCAGGCCCAGGACATCTTCACCGTTGATCGTTTCGTGCAAGGCGTGAGCGATCTATATCATGATGTTCTGCCGGTGAATTAGACCCATGTCAGACGTTCCTGTTTCCCACCCCGCATCGCAGCGTCTCCAGAGGTTGCGCCGCATCCCCTGGCTGGAGATCAGCGCGGGCCTGCTGGCCCCGGTGCTGGGCGTGTGGTTGGGCCGGCAACTGGCCTCAGACAACTGGACGTCGTGGGTCACTCTGATCGGTGTGGCCTTTCACGTGGTGGTAGCGCTGGCGAACCCGCTAGCCGGGCTCCTTCTATACACGATCACCGCACCCTACGCGCGCTTCGTCTATCTGGACATTGACCTGGGGGGCGGCATCCCTGACCTGGGGCTGAACCGCGTCGTCGCCGGAACGCTCGTGCTCATCTTCCTGGCGAACCTGGCGTCGCGACGCTGGCGGCTGCGCCGATTGGGCGCGTTGGAGTTCACCTTTCTCCTCTTCGCGGGCGCCATGTTCGTTTCGGCGACGGCGTCTGTCTTCGGCACCATCAACGCCGTCCAGACGACCTTTGACGCTTACGTGATTCCCTTCTTCTTTCTTTTTGCCGCGCGCCACCTGGTGCGCCGCGAGGAAACGATGCGTTGGGTGATCGGTACTTTCCTCGTCGTCGGCGTCTATCTTGCCTTCATCACCGTGCGGGAGCAATGGACGGGCGAGATACTGTTTGACATCGGCTACTCCTACCCGATGTACAGCGCGCATATCCGCAAGGTAGTGGGGCTTCTGGGGATTCCGACTTTCATGGGCATGTCGCTCGCCATCATCGCGCCGGTAGCCCTTTATGCGTTGGTGCGGGCCCGCACCCTCGCGGCGCGCGGCCTTCTAGCTTTCATCTTGGGCTTCGTTCTGATAGGCGTCTTCAACACCTACGCGCGTGCAGGCTGGCTAGGAACCGCGCTGGCTCTGCTGGTCATGGGCCTGTTAGACCGGCGCACGCGCGGCGTTCTCATCCCCTTGGGGTTGGCGGCTGCCGTGTTTGCCGTTATCTCGTGGAACAGCATCATCACCAGTTACGCGGTCACCGAGCGACTGACAGCCGAGAACTCGCTGGATTTTCGCTTCACCGCCTGGCAGATTTCGGCTCGCATCATCCGGGAGAGCCCGATCCTCGGTATCGGGTTCAATTCCTTCGGTTACGTGGCCCAGTATCGGTGGGGCTGGACTCCGTTCATTATCCCCGGTATCTCGGCGGCCACCCACAATACGCTCCTTTTCATTTTCACTTCCGCGGGCTTCCTGGGTTTCTTACCCTACGGAGCGCTCTGTTTTGTTATCTTATACAGTGTTTGGCGGCAGTACCGGCGCGCGCGGGCACAGCCTACCATAAATGACCCTGGGATCTTCGCCCTCGGCATCGCCGTGTTCATGGCCTACATGGCGCCCTCACTAACGGTGGACATGCCCTTCGGCTTCTTTGTGAACACGCTTTTCTTCCTGTTCACTGGCGCGGTGCTCGGCCTTGCCCCGGATGAGGAGGCTCACGACGGCCATGCCTGAACGCTATCCGCCATCGGAGTTGCGCACGACGCTCAACGCCGCCGCTTCTGCCCTGGGCATCATCCTAAAGTACATGGTGCTCCTGCCGCTGCGACCGGGCGGCTCGTGGGCCATCAAACGTTTTTCACGCCACGTGCGCGCGTTCGCGCCAGCCCGGCAGGCGCGCAAAACACGTATCCCTATCGCTGCTATAGATGAAGTGCTGCCGCAAACAGCTTGCCAGGTTCCCGTCTATCAGCAGTTAGAGCGCAAGGGCACCACGAGTTATATTGAAAATTATTACATATCTCTGATCTGCGCGGCCTTGCGCCCGCAGCGGGTTTTTGAGATCGGCACGTTTCAGGGCGGCACCACCTACCACATCGCGCTCAACACGCCGGATGATGCCGTCATCTATACCCTTGACCTGAAGCCGGAGCAGGTCAGTGTGCTCAAGTATGAGAAGAAAGATAGATTAGACGAGGAGGTTATTCATCATAGTTCGGGCGCAAAGTTTGAGGGCACGCCCCTGAGCCGAAAGATCGTCCGCTTGTGGGGCGATTCGGCCACCTTTGACTTTTCGGCCTTCCGGGGCCAGATGGACCTGGTGCTGGTGGACGGCAGCCATGAATATCCCTACGCGCGCGATGACACGGCCCATGCCCTGGAGACGATCAAGCCGGGAGGCGTTATCATCTGGCATGACTTTGACATTGCACCCGGCGTCAGTTACGCTCTTGAGAAGGTTGCCCGCGAGCGTGACGTCTATCAGTTGCGTGACAGTTCCTATGCCATCCACGTTGCGAAAGGAAAGTGAGGAGCCGGTTGCTGCCGCTCCTCCATCGGCAACCGTATGACCTCACGGATTAAGGTCGCGATGCTCGGCTGGTATCCCCCAGCGAGCGGGCGCGGCGTCATCGGTGGCTCGGAAGCCCACGTAGTCTATCTGCTGGGCGGGCTCACCCGTCGCCCGGACGTGGAGATGCACGTCGTAGCCCGCCGTTCCACCGGGCCGGTCACGGGTGCTGCCCACTCAGCCAACGGGCTCTCGGTACACCTGACCTCGCGAGCCCGCTTCCAGCGGCTGATGTTCTATCGTCTGGACGTGGCACGCCTGACCGGCGAAATCCGCCGCCTGCGTCCCGACGTCGTGCATGGTCACAGCACCAGCCTCTACGCCGACGCCGCGATCTCCAGCGGTATCCCTCACGTGATCACGGTACACGGCATCATCTACCGGGAGGCCGCGTTAGAGCAAGGCTGGCGCGACCGCCTCAGTTTCGCCCTGGACGCCCTTTATGAGCGACACAACTTGAGGCGGGCGCAGCACATCATCGCGTATTCGCCATACGCGGCTGAGGAGTGTGCCCGGCTGGCTCCTCGCGCCCGGATTCACCGGATAGATAACCCGGTGGATGAACGGTATTTCGCGCTGGCAGGCGAGCCGGAGCCTGGGGTTATCCTGTGCCCTGCCCGGCTCCGCCCTCTAAAAGGCATCCTGACCCTGTTGCAGGCCTTCGCGTTGGTGCACCGGGAGTTCCCCCGGGCCCGTCTGCGCATCGCGGGTGAAACCCATGTTTATCCTGACTACGCGGCCCAATGCCGGGCTTACGTGCGCCAGGCAGGGTTGGACGACGCGGTTGAATTCCTGGGCTGGCGAGACGATGCCGCCATGCGTGAGGAATATACCCGCGCCGCCATCATGGTTTTGGCTTCGCAGCAGGAGAACGCGCCCCTATCTATTGTAGAGGCGATGGCCAGCGGGCGGCTGGTCGTAGCAACACGCGTCGGCGGCATCCCTTCACAGGTTAGCGAAGGGCGCACCGGTCTCCTCGTCCCGCCCAACGCGCCGGAGCCTCTGGCCGAGGCGCTGCTGCGTCTCCTGCGTGACCCGACCTTAGCCCGGCAGATGGGGCAGGAAGGACGCGCAGAGGCACTACGCCGTTTTCATCCCGACGCGGTGGCCGAGCAGACCGCCGCCCTCTACCGCCACATCGCGGGGGGGGAAGAATGATGACCGGAGCCACGATGGAGAGGCGTACGGTATTGGTGCGCGAGGAGGCAGAGCGTTGGGCACTCGTCGCCCTCCTCGTTGTCGCTCTGACCTTGCGCCTGGGAGCCCTGGTCGTCTGGCCGCAGCCGCTAGAAGGGGACGCTGTTCTTTACGACCAACTGGCGACGAGCCTGGTCAACGGCTACGGTTTCAGCAAAGGCGCGGGCGAACCGCAGACCGCGGTGCGCGGGCCGGGCTATCCTCTCTTCGTAGCGGGGCTCTACACCCTCTTCGGCCACCACGTTCTCCCCGTCTATCTGGTGCAGATCCTGTTGGATGTATTAACACTCCTTCTCCTTTACCGCTTCGCGCGGGATACCACCGGCCATGCCAGCGGGGCCTTCGTGGCAGCCGCATTGTACGCGCTGTATCCGCCCTTCATTCAACAGGCCCTCTCCTTGTACAGCGAGACGCTGTACACTCTTTTACTTCTTGTCTCGTTGTGGATCTTTTGGCAGGCGACGCAACGCAGACAACTGCATTGGTTCGCAATATGCGGTCTGGTCCTGGGAGTGGCGACGCTGGTGAGGCCGGTGACGCTCCTCTTTCCCATCTGGCTGGGCGCGTGCCTGTGGCCCTTGCGCCGGAGCGTGGGCCTCTGGCGGCCTACGTTGATTCTCACTATCTTCTTCGTCCTCATCATCCTGCCGTGGACAATACGGAATCAACGGCTCTTCGGCACTTTCGTGCCGGTTTCCACCCTCTCCGGCCTGAACTTCTACCAGGCCCACGTCGGCATAGACGAGGCGGACGCGCTGCGGGTGCGCCGGCCCACGGAAGCGATCAGCCTGCTGCGCCGGCAACTGGCAGACCGGGGCATCGCCCCTGATAATCTGAACGAGGCGCAGTTTGACCGCGCCGCCCAGCGCGAAGCACTTGCCATCATCGCGCAGCATCCCGCACGTTACGTCCCTCTCTTTCTGAATCGCTTTCTGAGGCTGTGGCTGAACGTGGGCTACTACGGTCCCCCATCGCTGGCAAGTCTGCTTCTGGCGTGCATTAACGGCGTGCTGCTGTTGGGGATGCTCCTGGCCTGGATGCGCTACCGAGGAACGTGGTGGATTGCGGCGTTGCCATCGCTGGCCGCCGTCGCCTATTTCACCCTGTTCCACATGGCAATCCACGCGCAGGTGCGTTACAGTTTTCCGGTGGTTCCTTACGTCATGGTTTTCGCCGGATATGCAGCCATCCGTATATTGCCATGGAGGGTAGATAGCCAGGCATGAAGCAATTTGCTCTTCTTTTTGTTGCCATTGTCTTCAACGTAGCCGGCCAGCTGGCGATGAAGCGGGGAATGACGGAGGTAGGATTTATCACGGGCGAACTGGCGCGCCTCCCGGCGATGGCCGTGCGCGCCTTTACCACACCGCACGTCTTGCTGGGTTTCGTCGCCTACTTCGTGAGCGCCGTGCTCTGGCTCATCGTCCTGTCGCGCGTGGAACTGAGCCTGGCCTATCCGGTTGTCAGCCTGGGCTACGTTCTCGTCGTATTAACTTCCTGGCTCTTGCTCGGTGAGCAGGTGAACCTGTTGCGCTGGCTGGGTGTGTTCGTCATCTGCGTAGGGGTCTATCTGGTCACACGCAGTTAAGGGGCGGATAACGCATGGAACGACCGTTCACAGAGCGCGCCTATTCGGGTCTCCTGCGGCGCGTCGCCCTGCCGGTGGCCGAGGCTATCCAGGGGATGCCAGTGCAACGTCACCTGGCCGCGCTGGAGCGGAGCCAGTGGTGGTCTCCGGCAGAACTGCGCGCGCTCCAGGAGCAGAAGTTGCAGGCAATGGTCGCTCACGCGGTGGCGCACGTCCCATTCTACCGCGACCTCTTCGCCGCGCGGGGCCTGCGAGCCGAGGACATCTACACGGTGGCCGACCTGCGCCGTCTCCCCATCCTGACCAAAGAGGAAGTGCGCGCGGCGTATCCTGAGCGCATCGTCACCGAGGGGATGCCGGCACGGCAACTCCTCCCCTATTCCAGCAGCGGCTCCACTGGCGAGCCCTTCCGCTTCGTGATGACGCGAGAGGAGAAGGCGAGGCGATGGGCCGCGCTCTTCCGCTTCTGGCGGTGGACGGGGTGGGACTTCGGCGTGCCTTATGCCATCATTGAACGGGGTGCGCACCTGGCCTTCAAGGATAGCCCTGCCGCCTCGCTGGTGGAGCGCTACCTGACGCGCGTCCTGCCGCTTCCGGCCTTCGGCGTGTACGACGGCAACCTTTCCGATTATGTCAAGCGTATCCACCGCTTTCACCCGGCCATCGTGCGCGGCTATTCTGCCTCTATCGCCCACATCGCCGAATACCTGGCTGTGCAGGGGGAGAGGCTGCCGCTGCGCGCCGCCCTTACCACTGGCGAGACGCTCCTGCCGGAGCAGCGCGCCCTTATCTCCGACCGCTTCGCCTGCCCCGTCTTTGACGGCTACGGTGGCGAGGGGATGGAGATCGCTTTTGAGTGCGAAAGACACGAGGGCTGGCATCTGAACGCTGAGGGGCTCATCGCCGAGGTGGTGGACGACGAGGGAAGGCCTCTGCCGCCGGGCGAGTTGGGGCAACTGGTGCTGACCAACCTGAGCAATGCCGCGATGCCGTTCATCCGTTATAACATACAGGATCTGGCAGCGCTGGGTGCTGCGCCCTGCTCCTGCGGACGCGGCCTGCCACTCCTGACGCGCCTGGAAGGGCGTCTGGTGGATGTGCTCGTCGCGCCGAATGGCCGCCGGCTGGTGGTACAGTTCTTCACGCGGCTCTTCCGCGCCGCGGAGGGCGTCGGTCAATTCCAGGTCATCCAGAGTGGGCGCGACCTGTTGCGGGTCAAACTGGTGACGACGCCGGCCTTTAATCCGGCGCAACGGGCTTTCATAGAGCGCGAATTGCAGGACTACGTAGGCCCGCAGATGGCGGTGCGCCTGGAACTCGTGGACGATATCCCGCCGACACTGGCGGGCAAGCGGCGGTTCATGGTGCGCGAGGAGGGAACGTGATACGAGTCGTGATGGCCGGGGACTATCCGTTAGACCCGCGGCGCATCCGCGGCGGCATAGAGGCGGTCACCTACCAGTTGGCGAAGGGGCTCGCGCAGACGGGAGAGGTTGAATTGCACGTCGTGACCCGCCGCAAAGATGTAACCCGCTACCGGCAGGAGACGACCGGCGACGGCTACACCATGCACTTCCTTCCCTCGCCGCGCCGTCTCTCTAACCTGTTGAGCGGCCCCACCGTGGATCGCCTGAATCTCCGCCGCACCTTCCGCTCTCTCGCGCCCGACCTCATCCACGCGCACGGGCAGGAGTGGTATGCCTATGCTGCCTTAGAGACAGGGCTGCCCACGGTGGTCACGGTGCACGGCATCCTGCACCGGGAGACGGAGTTGCTTGGACACTCCCTAGCGGGACGCGTACGGGGTTTGCTTTACAACTACTCGGAAGAGAGTGTCCTGCGGCGGGCCAGGCACGTCATACTTATTAGCCCCTACGTGGCCGAGATGATTCGCCCGTGGAGCCATGCCCAGACCTACGCGATTGACAATCCGGTGGACGAACGCTTCTTCGCGCTAGACGGTACGGCGGAGGGAAATGGGAACGTCCTCTTTGTCGGCAACCTATCTCCGCGCAAGGGGCTGCCGAACCTGCTGGCGGCTTTCGTGGCGGTGACGAGCGCAAGACCCGATGCGCTCTTGACCATTGCCGGGCGGGCGCGGGACGGCGCGTTCCTCGCCGGGCTGAAAGCAAAGGCTCACGCCCTGGGCCTGGACAGGGGGGTGGATTTCGCCGGCCACGTCTCTGAGGAACACTTGCTGGAACTCTACCGCACCTGCACGCTTTTGGTGTTGCCATCCCTGGAAGAGACGTCGCCCGTGGCCGTCGCGCAGGCGCTGGCCGCGGGCAAGCCAGTTGTGGCGACGCGGGTCGGCGGCGTGCCGTACATGCTGCGGGATGGCAAAACCGGCTTCCTCGTCGCGCAGGGCGACACAGAAGCCCTGGCCCTGTCTATTGTACGCCTCCTGAAAGATGACGATTTGCGCCGGGCCATGGGGCAAGAGGCCAAGCTGGAGGCGCGGCAGCGTTTCAGCCTGGCTAACGTTGCCCACAAGACCCTGGCCGCCTACCGCTCTATGCTGGCGGGGAGGGGCGAATGACCGCGCGTTGGATGCGACTGGCGGGGCGACTGGTCGCTACGGGCGTGCGCCTGACGGAGCGGGATGGACGTGGCACGACCAAGACCGTACCGGGCCGCCAATCCAGAACGCGCATCGTAGAGGTGGCGCGGCAAGATGGCACAACGTTCGTCCATCTGCAATCGCTGCAACACTCCCTTTGGCGCTCTATGGAGTTGAGCGTGTTGCCGTTGGCGCAGGAATACCTGGGAGAGCCTCTCCTTGACCTGGGTTGCGGCAACGGGCAATTCTTTTCCCTGATTGCGTCCCACGCCGAGGCGGGTGTGGACCTGGACGCGCAGACCCTGCGGGCCCGGTCAGATGGCTTGTACACCTGCGTAGCCGTGGCCGATGCTCCGGCGGGACTCCCCTTCCCCCAGGACCATTTCGCCTGTATCTTCGCCAACTCGGTCATTGAGCACATCGCGGCGATAGACTCACTGGTACGCGAGGTCGCGCGTACCCTGCGACCGGGGGGAACGTTCATCTTTACCGTACCCGGTGACAGGTTCATGACTTACCTGACGACCTTTTTCGGGGCCGCCGACGCGCAGCGCATGAACGCACAGATGAACCACGTGCCTCTCCGGTCGCTAGCGGAATGGACGGCTCTCCTGGCGAAGCAAAACCTGGAGGTGGTTGAGAGCCACTCCTACTTCGCCGCCGATGCCGTCTTCTGGTGGCGGGCTATGGCTACCCGCGCTTTCATGCGTTTGGAGCGGCCTCTGGCCGGCCTGCTACGGGACATCTTGGCGAAGCCGCTGCTGCAACGGACCCGCGCCAGCACACAGGAGATGCCAGAAGGCGCGGGATTATTGGTCATCGCGCGCAAGCGATTAGAGACTGTCTGAGAAGTCTAGGAACAGGCTGCCATCGGATAAAATCCGACGGCTGGTAGGTACAAGAAACCTCGCTTGCACCTGGTCGGCGCCGTGTACGCCCAGCCGTACTCGGCAGGGCAAGCCGACAGGCGCAAAGCGGGTTTTCTCACCCGTTTGCCGTCGGTTTCTAACCGATGGCCGGGTCTTCTCAGACAGTCTCTTAGACTGAGAGAGAACGGATGGATTGGACGCAGTTGGCCGTTTGTCTGGTAGGGCCTTACCTGCCGCGGCCGGGGGGAGTGTCCATACAGACGGAACTGCACGCGCAATTCCTGCAGGCTGAGGGCGCGAGGGTGCGCCGCGTGGATACGAACCTGCCCACAATACGGCGTTTCCCCGGCGTGGGCCGCTGGCTGGTGCCGGTTCTACAGCCGGGCGCCATCCTGCTGCGGCTCCTGCGCGCGCTGCCGGGTAGCCGGGTGGTGCACGTCCACGCCGCGTCGTATTGGGGTTTCATGCCTGTCGTCGTAGCCGCGCCTGTGGCCCGCCTCCTGGGGCACCACGTTGTGGTCACCTATCACGGCTCGCGCGCGGAGCATTTCTTAGGAAAACATGGCTGGCTCGTGCGCCGAGTGCTCCGCGCCGCTCACACGGTGGTCGTCCTCTCAGGGTGGACGCAAGCCATGTTTCAGCAGTTAGGCATAGATACCAAAGTAATGCCGATTCTGGTGGACACCGGGCGTTTCGCCTATCGCGAGCGGACGGTCTTCCCGCCCGTCATCCTCTGGGCCAAGGGGCTCAGCCTACGCACCAACCCGCTGATGGCCGTGCGCGCCTTTGCGCGCGTGCAGAGCGAGATGCCGGAGGCCAGACTGCAACTGGCTGGCAACGGGGCATTATTGGCCGAAACGCGCCGCTTGGCAAAGGAGACGGGAGCGCAGGTAGAATTCCTGGGCAACGTCCCTTTCGCGGAAATCCATCGTCTTTACGATGCTGCCGGGGTTTTCTGGAACACCTCGTATGCTGACAACATGCCCGACAACGTGCTGGAAGCGTCGGCCTGCGGGCTGCCAGTCATCGCGACGCGCGTGGCCGGTGTCCCCCTTATCGTGCAGGATGACAAGAACGCGCTGCTGGTGGAGGCTGACGACGACGAGGCATTGGCCCAAAAGACGCTGGCCGTGCTGCGGGACGCGGGGTTGGCGGCGCGCCTGGGCCATGCCGCGCGGCAGAACGCGGAGCAGTACGGCTGGCCCGCGGCGCGCGAGCGGCTGGCAGCGATCTACGCCAAACCCTAACGGCGTTGTAGAGACGACCGGCGGGTCGTCTCTACAGAGACCATTAGGGTTGAGCAAATTGACTTTACGAGTGGTTATGATATGATGACGACGCCGGAGGGGAAGCGCCTGCGGCTTCTCATTGTCTTGGGCGAGGGAGGGCACACCAAACAGATGTTGCGGTTGGTAGAATTCCTGGGCCCAGGCTACGACTATCATTACGTGGTGAACCAGGGTGACGTGCTCTCTGCTCTAAGGCTTCCTATCCCCGGCTCCACCTAC